>CALBMD010000267.1 GCA_937896265.1 uncultured Pseudomonadota bacterium | reverse complement strand
TCGGATTGAAAGTAGGTGCTTTTGTAGGAGCCTTTGTAGGGTTGAAAGTAGGAGCATTGGTAGGCTCCTGTGTTGGGTTTTGGGTAGGAGCATTGGTAGGCTCCTGTGTTGGGTTATAAGTAGGTGCCTTAGAAGTAGGCTCACCTGTAGGGTTGATAGTAGGGACTTTTGTAGGAGTCTTTGTCGGGTTATAAGTAGGAGCCTTGGAAGTAGGCTCACCTGTAGGGTTGAAAGTAGGAGCCTTTGTTGGAGAAGAGGTCTGACAGCCTTCATCCTTGCAGACAGGCCCTTTAATGCAGGTTTTAAAGCAAGCTGTTGAGGACTTTAACCCAAAAAAAACTGAGCCAAGTTCCTGCTTATCCTTATCTGCTGTCACCTTTACTGAGAAGGTATAACAGTTGCCAGAAGAAAAGCTTTCAAAATCACACTTGGCGTTAGGTGAAAAAATGTCACAAGTTTGATCTTCTTCGCTGAGATAGCAAGTAGCTGAAGGCCCGCTTGTTCTAGAAATGTCAACAGCGGACCAACCGCTGCAACTAGGGTAGTCAAGAGTAATATGACTTGGATCATGAGCTGGGCCTGAATTACAACCCAAATCAGATCCCGTGCACATTTTATAGTTATAAGTAGTGAAAGAGTCCGTAGGTGTTGATCCTAAAAAAGACAGTTTAGCGCCGTCGGCTAAGCAAGTTTCGGTATTCACATTGTTACAATCACAGTTGTCAAATGTAGCCGCCACAGGCGTAGTTATCGATGTTGTAGCTGCTGCAAGCGCGCTGAGAAATAAGGCCTTTTTAATAAAGCCTCCAGCAGAGGTCTTACTGCTTGTTGACGCCTGACTGGTCCCTCCAAGACCTATTGCCAAGGCTATAGTAAATGCCACAATCTCTTTTCTCATTAGTCTCTCTCCACAGTCAAAAGTTACTTTTTCAAAACTGGGGATTTATAGACGAAATGATACATAAGGAAAATGAGAGGGTGATTAAAAGCAAATATGAGCTTTTTAAGAAACAGCCATACATAAATTTTTACTGAGGAATCTATCTAATGCTTTGAATGACCATACATGCCGCCCATAGCTGTCTTATCAGGCGGCATGAAATTCCATACAAATTACTGTATGTCAGCAAGTGGCTCGGAAGGATCTTCACTGTTTTGAATCTGATGTTCTCCGTTATCATGTACATAGTCTGCAACAAAGATATGCCCCAGCAAGTTTTTAAACCAGACACGTAGTCGATCGATATAGGAGAATACAGCTGGAACAAGAATGAGCGTCAATACAGTTGAGCTAATTAAGCCGCCAATGATGGCAATACCCATACTAGCTCGCTGCTTAGAAGCCTCATTTAAAGCTAAAGCTAAAGGCAATGTTCCAGCTATCAAGGCCATGGTGGTCATCAAAATTGGTCGAAGCCTAGTCCGTCCCGCTAAAATAATTGCGTCGCGTCTGGACATGCCTAAAGCAATGCGCTGTTGCGCATAATCGACTAGTAAGATCGAGTTTTTTACAGCAACTCCCAGTAGCATGACTAAGGCAATCATTGAGAATATATTCAGTGATTGGTGGAAGAAATATAAAGCAAAAAAAGCCCCGCAAATCGCAAGCGGCATTGCCATCATGATAGTAAGTGGTGTTATGAAAGATTCATATAAGCTCGCCAAGACAAGGAAGATAAATAAAATACCAGCACACATAGCAATGAATATGTTCTGCCCAAGTTCCTTGAAATTCTCTCCTTGACCAACAAACTTATAAGAGTATTGAGGGGGTAAAACAATCTCCTTTTGGAAAAGTTTGCTGGCGTCAGCCATAGCATCTCCTAAACCCATACCAGGTTTAATATCAGCATTGATCTGCACAAACCGCATGCGATCTTGGCGAGTAATCTTAGCTGGGCCAGAGGTTTCAACTGGTCGTGCTACAGAACTAAGCTTAACAAGAGAGTTATTCATGTTAGGAATATAGGTTGATATGAAGCCTTCTTTGAGGTTGCGTTGATCTTCGCGCAAACGTACGCGAATATCATACTCCAAACCATTTTCACGAAACTTAGCTGGTGTCGAACCTTCAACTTGAGTCCTTAGCTCTAAGCCAATAATAGCAGCGGATATGCCAAACTGGTCTAGTGCCTCTCGCTTTGTCTGCACTTGCAGCTCTGGTTTACCTGGTCGAAAGTTGACATCAACATCTACCAAAGCAGGATGCTTTTTAAGCTTTTCTTTGACAACTAAGCCAATTTTTTCAAGCTCCTTTTGATCTTGTCCTAAGATATTGAGTGTAAATTGGCGAGCATTGCCTACAGCGCCGTAATCACTAACTACAGGGTTAGCAAAAGCAAAATCTTTTAGCTGTTCACGAATGACATCTTTTACTTCCGATGTGTTGCGCTTTCTGGCATGCGAATCGACTAAGTGCACATAGAAGTTGGCTTGATTAGGATCACCAGTAGCGCTTCCCACAGTTAAAGCTGTAATTTCTACTTCTTTATTTTGATGGAGCATCTTATCAACTTTATGCGCAATTTCAGCCATGCCATCTAAGCTAGTGCCAGGGGGTAAGTCTAGGCCAACACTAAATTCACCGTTGTCTTGTGGGGGTAAGAAGGTTTTCGGGATGCCTTTTAATAGTGTTAGCGAGTATATAAAGATAGCTAAGCTGCCAATAATTGCCACACTAGGAACACGTGTGATAAATCGCAGGCTTTTTTCATAATAATTTTCAAGAATATCTTGAAATTTATTGAAACCATCTAAGAAAAGACCGATTGAATAGCGCCAAAGCCAAGGTCCTTTTTTGTCTGAATGGCCTGCAAAGTATGCCGATAGCATGGGGGCGATGGTTAAGGCATCAAAGAGAGAAATGATCATAGCAAAGACGACAGTTAATCCAAATTGCTTGAAAAACTGTCCTACCACACCTTGGAGGAAGCCTAGAGGACCAAATACGGCAATGATTGTCAGTGTTGTGGCAATAACAGCTAATCGAACCTCGCCTGTTCCATCAAGCGCTGCTTGGATAGGCTTTTTCCCCTCTTCTAAATGTCGAAAAATATTTTCTCTGACCACAATGGCGTCATCGACCAGTAATCCAACAGCTAAAGTTAAAGCAAGTAGACTCATAATATTAATCGTATAGCCAGCGGCCCACATTAAAATAAAGGCGCCAAGAAGTGAGTTTGGTAAGGCAAGGCCAGTAATGATAGTAGAGCGGATGTTACCTAAGAATAAAAAGACTACTAATACTGCTAGCACAATACCGATAACAATGGACTCTTTTACATCTTCGACATTGACGCGAATAACTTTTGAGCCATCGCGAATGATCTTAATCTGCGGATCTCCTGGTTGACCGATTAGTGAACTGTTGATTTCTGCTACTCTTGCTTTTAAATCGTCAACAACTTTCACCGTGTTTGATCCAGATTGCTTGAAAGCATTGATCATTAGGGTTGGTTTACCATTTAAAAAGGTTCTAGTAGTCTCATCTTCAAGACCATCTGTGACCGAAGCGACATCTGAAATGCGCACTGGAACTTCGTTAGAGAAAAAATTGACAACTAATGCCTTGATATCATCGAGATGAGCAAATTCACCTAATGTGCGGAAAGATAAATCTTGATCACCAAGGGTTTTTTTGCCACTTGGAACGTTAGTACCGGTGCCATTGAGGCGGCTTGTAACTTGCAGGGCGGATAGTTCGTGAGTCTTGAGTTTACTACGATCAAGGTCAACTCGAATTTCACGTTTGCGACCGCCTAAGATTTGAATTTTGCTCACAGAAGAGACTTGCTCTAAGAGTGGCCGTAACCGGTCATTAGCTAAATCAAATAATTTGGCTGTTGGCAAGGTAGCCTCTACTGCTAACCCTAATATAGGTTGATCAGCAGGATCAATACGCTGAATAACGCTCTCTTTTACATCACTAGGCAACCTGGCGTGTGCTGTCCCTACACGGTCCCGAATCTGTTGCTCAGCATACTTGATGTCAACTTCAAGCTTGAATTCAGCAATAATGATACTAAAGCCCTCACGGTTTTCCGAACTGAGGCGCTTTAAACCAGAAATTGTACTGATTTCATCTTCGATAGGTTTAGTGACTAGTGATTCAATTTCTGTGGGGCCAGCGCCAAGGTAAGGTGTTGTGATAGTTGCAGCTGGGAATGTTACATCAGGAAATTGATCCACTCCAAGCCTGCTCATGCATAAGAGCCCAGCGCAGATAGATAGGATTACTAATGAAGTAACAAAAATCGGCCGTTTAATTGAAATATCAGCTAGGCTCATTAGCTAACTCCTCAAATAGTTTCATTTGCGAATAGATTGAGAAAAAATCAAAGAGAGATTGTAGTCGGGCCATTTGTGCAGCTTCAAAGTCGCCTTTGAATAAAAGTACCTGCTGGGTGGTAGTGCGACCATTTTTACGACGTTCTTGTTCGTATTCAAATTTTTCTTTTTGTTTGGCTTCTAATTTGAGGTAAGACTGAACGCGATTCTTGGCTTGTTGAAAGCAGTCATTTAAACTCGCCCAAGCATCTTCTTGTTCCAGTTTCTTCTGATTAATACTAGCTAGAGCGGCTAGCTTATCGTGTTTATAACCATACCATAGCTCTTTAGTAGTATTGCCACCTAGGGGAGCAGTTAGCCTCAAGCCAATTATTGCTGTTGGCTTTTGAGTTGAAAGCGATTGCTCAACTGCTTTGGCACGCTCTAGTGGATTAGGATTATTCAGCGAAGCAGAAGCAAAGACTTCAAAACTAGGTTTGTACTTTTCTCGTATCACTGTCGCTTGAGCATCAGCAACTTGAGCTTGTGCCACAGCAGCTTTGACATCATCACGCATCTCCTGACGTTTTGGGGGAGTTAAGGAAGCGATGAATTCAGCTGTTGGGTTAGTTAAGATCTCCAACACCTCTGAGCTTTCTTTGCCACGAGCGAGATTGAAGGCGCGTCTTGCTGTTTGTTCGTTGTTTTGGCTGTTTTCAAGCATAATGCGGCTGGCTTCTAAAGCAGCATCAGCCTGGAGGAAATCAACGCGATCGCCAAGGCCCTTACCAACGCGATCTTTATGCCAGTGGATAAGCGACTCATTGCGTTTGACAGCATCTTGGGCCACTTTCGTAGTCTCGCGAGCAAGGGTGAGAGCCCAATAGGCACCGGCAGCTTGGGCTAGGATCGTTTTCATCACGAAGCTCTGGCCGAGTTTCCCCTGTTGGCCTAGGGCATGAGCTTGATTAACTAAGCTCGCAGATTCACGCCCTAACCAATTCCTCCATAGCTGTAAGCTGATCTCAATAGCTGGGCTGGCTTGCCGAAGCCCTACATCTGTAGGTTGGTTATTCATGAGTAAATGATTATAGCGCTGATCAATGAGCGAATAGTATGCCTTGGCGGTGATACCCATTGAAGTTGTTTGTTGGGCACCGACTTGTAAAGTTTGAACTTCGGTGCTCTCATAAGGCACAAGAGTTCCAGGTTTTTTGTCGTATGTCGATTGGAAAGAGCTAAAAACAACTGGTTTGAAAAGCATCTGGACTTCTTGAGCTTTTAATGTGGCGCTAAGCTGCGAGTGGTGAGCGGCTTTGTAGCCTTTATGCTCGTTACGAACTTGCATCAGATAGTTTTCACTGCTTAGTACAGTAGAAGGGGCTGGGTCTTTTGAAAATGAAATGGCAGACAGAGTGCTAGCAAAGAACAGGATGCTTAACCTAAGCATAGAAAATCTCCCTAATTTTTATTTATTGTAACTGGCGATATAAATTGGGCAAGTATCTTTTGCTATGTTTCAGTCAATGCGTAGTTGCTACGCATGATATCTTGCTCATGATATAATTTCTTTAGTGCCAGTTTCTAAGATCTTCGATTTTAATGCCGCTTCGCCATTAGAATTTAATACCAGCGTCGTTTCGTAAAGACCAGTTAGGGGTAGTTCGTGTCAAAAATCAAAGGATTGATGAAAAGTAGTGCGGCGATTTTTGTCGGTATCTTTGCTAATTTTTTAATTGCCGTTCCTTTTGATGCGGTGTTTCATGTGACAGGGGTATACCCCCCCATGGGAGGGGATATGTCTGATGGATTATTTATGCTTGCTTTTTCCTATCGACTATTAGCAGCATTCATTGGAGGTTACCTTGTTGCCCGTCTAGCACCATTTGCTCCCATGAGGCATGCTTATATTTTAGGCGGTATCGGAGTGTTACTTAGCAGTATTGGTGCCTATGTCATGTGGGATCTTGGTCATCAATGGTATCCGATAGCTTTGGTTCTTATTTCCATCCCTTGTTCTTGGGCGGGAGCTAAGTTCTATCTTCGTAACAACTAGTTAGTAGCCTTTATTTCACTTAACCAAGCATCTTGGCTACATCATTGATAAGATCATATCCCAGGCCAGTACTTTTATTGAGAACGCCTGCTGCGCCCTGAGATTTTAAAGAATCTATCTCAGTGTCTGTCAAAGCCTGGCCAGTTAAGAATAAGAACTTTATTCCTTGATGGTGGCGTCGTACCAAATGTAAAAACTCCTCACCTGAAATATCCGGCATTTTCAGATCTGAAAGGATGAGGTCAAAGGGTTCGGCATCTAAGCAAGCAAGAGCCTGCGTTGCTTGCGTAAATGATTTTACAACAAAGCGCTCAGCGAGAATTTCAGCTAGTACTTCACATAAATGCCCCTCATCATCCAAGATCAAAATCTTTGCGGAAGTGACCGCTTCGGTTTTCCCTGGCCTAAGATTCGAGTAGTGGACAATAGCTTTGAAAAAATCATTGCGTTTTATAGGCTTAGTGAAGTGAGCATCAAAACCTGAAGCTCGGCATTTTTTTGCTTCTTCTGCTAGTGCATGTGCTGTTAGTGCTAAAAGCGGTACGCGGTTTTTACCTTGTTCTTCTTCAATTCGACGAATATTACGAGCAAGCTGATGGCCATCCATCTCTGGCATTTGTATATCCGAAAAGATTACATCATAGCTTTTGCTCTGGTATTTAGTTAAAGCTTCAGCGCCATTGATAGCGAAATCGAGTGAAACATTTGATTTTTTTAAATAAGCAGAAAGAACAAGTCGGTTATCAGCTGAATCTTCGGCAATCAAAATCTTGACCTTTGGTAAATTTTCTGCCTTGTATATAGGATCTTTAATGGCAATGGGTGCAATGATGCCTTCAGCGTTGGACAAGACAAACTTTAGAGCAAAGGAAAATATTGATCCTTGGTTTAAAACACTGTC
>CALBMD010000266.1 GCA_937896265.1 uncultured Pseudomonadota bacterium | reverse complement strand
TGGTAATCCTAGTTTAGAACGATTTAATAATCTAAAGAAGAATGTAAAATTGTTGCCCACTAACCGGATAGCGCATCTCTCTAAAAGAGAAGATTTTGCTTTTGCTTATCTTTGGTCAGGAGAAGCATTGGAAGCAATAGAACAGAACAAAAATGACAAACTTAGATATTTAGTACATAACAAGCTATCGCACGTTTCTAGTGACTTAATTACTCTTCGAAAAGATAGCATTTTTTCTCGCTGTGTTTTTTTAGAACTTTCTAGTCGAGAGAACGTTTCTGAAATAACTAGAAATACATTTTATTTTAGCCCGTATGGGCCAAACTGTGATGCTAGAGAAGCAAATAATCTCTTTTGTAAAAATGAAAATGAGTTTTTTAATAAAATCGACCGTTTGAATTGGCTAGAAAGAATGAACAAAGATGAGGCTTTCAGAATTGATTCTACTTGGCAGCTTATAAAAAGGCAGACATGGCAGAGTCTAAGAAAATAAGTCTATCTTTTCTTAAAAATCGATCGTCGATTAATTCTATTGTTAATCAGATTACGGGTATCGTCGCCTTCTGCTCTATCTTGGTCTTAGGAGGTTTATATCTTCTCTTTGATCAAATTCAAAATAGAATGTCAGCTATGGAAGAAGAAATTTCCTTCCTCGAAGTGACAGATGAAGTAATTAGGTTTCGGCAAGATTTTCTATCAGATGTTATTCGAATTATTGAAGAACCTCAGGTGCTAATTTTTTTGCGCTCAGGGAGCTCCACCAGGCAAAGTCTTACAGCGGTTTTTGAGACAGTTCTTTTTCAGCTACCACAGGAAGTTTCTGGGATGCAACTTGTTGATCGTAAAAATATACCAATCTATTCAAAAAACTTTATCAATTGCATCGATTTGATGATGATAGAATTAGATTTTATTGGTGATAGGTTTAATCAAGAGTATGGTGAGAGTTATGGCATTTTAAATCTTTGTATCGATAAAAGTATATTGGAAGCAAAGTTATTATCTCGCATTCCAAAACTTGAGCTAAGTTTAGAAGGACGACGCCAGCTTTTTATAGCTGATGGGTTGGATCTATTTAAGAAAAATCGAGTAACTTTTCCTCGGATTTATTATGATGTCAAACATCATGAAATGTCGCCATATTTTGATACTTATCATCTTAGTGTAACGATAATATTTATTATTTATTGCTTGCTGATTCGGTTTCTTGTGCTCTATATAGTTAAAAGAGAATTATTAACGCCTCTAAAGAAAATCTCTAACAATATTGGTTCAAACCAGGAAATAGAGCCACATAACCAATCAGTCTTTCATGAAATAGCTAAAATTGATTCGGCTGTTTTTCGACTTAATCATTTTGAAAGCGGTATAAAGATTTTGGCCCACGAAGTCCGCACTCCTTTAGCAAAGGTATCTATTCTACTAGCAAGACTGAGTGGCGATAACCCTTCAAATAGAGAAGCTGCTATTGTCATGCTTAATAAATTTCGACCAGAAATATTGCTTCATATTGCATCGATTGAAGCTTTGGTGAAAGATATTCTTCAGCTAAATCGCAGCGAGACGCTTCAGGCGGCCCCAACATTGCTTTATTCTTTAATTAACAACGCGATAAAAGCATTAGATGAAAAGCAGCTTATTGATGTAGATATCTTAAATCAAGTAGATGAAAAATTGAAGGTGATAGTTGAAGAATTAAAGATCATTCGTGTCTTTATAAATATTCTTTCAAACGCTCTAAGCTGCATGGATAAACCAGGAGAAATCTTGATTAAGACACTAGCTCACTCTGAAAAAGAGATAGCTGTTGTTATCCAGAACACAGGATCTTTTATTCCCAAGGATACGCCAATATTTGAACCTTTTGTTTCACTTAGAAAAAATGGCTTTGGTCTTGGGCTCTCGATATGCAAGAAAATAATAAATGAACATGGAGGAGCTATCTGGTGGGAATCAAATGAGAAGGAGAGGCGGACAATGTTTATTTTTACTATTAAAAGAGAGTTTTATGTTGTTCTATAAAAAGTATTTAAGGTGTCTATTGGTGCTGATTTTGATGTCATTTGCTCAGATTGGCTATGCATCGCAGTATCTGATGCGACAAACTTTTTATTATTGCACGTGTAGAATTTCCGTGCCAAGTAAAAGGTTTTGCAGCAGCCAATCAGTTATGAATAGTTTGTCAAATAAACATTTGTCTCAGAAGGATTCTAAATTGAACAACTGGACTAGCGATTATACTTTAAAAGTTAAAGAAGAATATCCATTACAGTATTGCCAAATGCTTGAGAGTGCTTATGGGTCTGGAATGTTGTCAGAGGGTGGGACTAAAGCTATTGATGCGATGCTAGATGGCGTATCTTTGGCCCAGAGAAAGGCGTTGGAGATTGGTTTTGGTTTAGGGGCAGTGGCCTTTTATCTGGCAAGCAAGTATCAAATGCAAATTGATGGCGTTGAACTCGTAGAATGGATGCCAGAATATGCAAAAAATAAGACGCCACCAGAAATTGCTCATTTAGTTAATTTTCACACCTACGACCCCTACCCTAAAATTCCAATTTTTGACAAAAGCTGTGATCTCGTATTTTCAAAGGGAGTGTTGGTGCATGTTCCTGCTGATAAAAAACAAGCTGTCTTTGACGAGATTGCAAGAGTTATGAAATTTGCTGGTGATCTTGTTATTGATGATTGGCTATCTGAACATGAAGATCGATTTGGAGCAAAGATTGAAGAGCTTTGTCGATCAGAAGACTTAAGCCTATTTCCAGAAACTGAAGAAAGCTATACTAAGACATTGCAAAAGTCAGGTTTTAGCATTGTATCTATCGACAATCGAAATGATGAGTATCGTCAATATAATTTGGATATTGTTAACAAGCTGAAAGGAGAAGAAGGCGTCGAATTTGTTGCAAAATTTGGTCAAGGGAACCTTGATGAAATCATGAAAGGACATCAGAATATTGCTGATGCTATTAATCAAGGTGAATTGCTGATAAGAAGAATTCGCGCAAAAAAACTTTGAATCAACTAAAGAGCTTTAATCTGGGTATAAATAAAGGCAGTTGTCGGAATACCTTCGCGCTCAAGCTCTTGCTTCATACCAAGACAATGCTCTGCACGATCGTCGATAAAGACAACATGTTTGGGTTTTGCTAATTTTGCTTCTTTTAGCCAAGCTAAAAACATTTTCCCCTTATGGTTTGTAGAACCATGCCCTCGCCCCACATAAAGAATACCCTGGCTCCAGACAGCTGTGCGCTCTTCAAGGGGGTCTTCTTCTATCGATTTATAAGTCACTTCTTCTAACAAAGGAGAGTTGGTTTTTAGATTGATATCAAGATGACTTAGAGTCTGCTCCGTGCTTTTTTGTAGAGAGGGTTCCCTAGCTGTAAGGGCAATAACGCGGAAGCCTTTTGTTTGTATAGACTTGATAATCGCTGGAATTTCTTGCTCGACAGGACGCATAATGACTTTAGAGCTTGTTGTTCCATCTATAATAGTTTTATTCCAAGCATTAACAGCAAAGCGATACCCCAACCACTTAGACATAGCCTGTTTTCCATCCGCATCTTTTAGCCAGTGACTACCTAGTTCAAGCGTCGCTTTAGCTCTAAGCAGATAAAAAGACTCATCAGTTGCTTGTTTTGCTAACATTTTATCAGTCGAATTTACCAAATCAGGAGTGAATACGGTGTTGTCAAGATCTGTAATGAGCCAATCTTTAACTTCTGATTGTACAGCGTTATAGTTTTGTACCTCGCTCGCATGAAGCATTTGAGAGACGTTAAAAAAGAGCGTAAAACAAAAACCTTTTATCATAAGACCGATCTTTCATTAAAAGAAAACCCAAAGCATACCAGCCTAAGGAGCTTTAAGCTCAAATATACATACTATCAATTAAAAACAATCTTGAAATTACGCCTTAGGCGAAAGCTATGCTATTTGATTGAGAAGTCTTTGATAAAAAATTATAGTGAGCGTTTTGCTGCAAGATATTTCACTACAAGATACTCACTTTTTATTCGGTAATCAAGGGTTGTGCAGCTAGGCGTCAATTTCATTCAAGTTAGAAAGACCATGCATGATGCAAATTATTTTATTTTTATCTTTTCTTATTTGTTTTTTATTCTTCCCAGCTTGGATACATACACATCATACAGATCTTCCGCATTTTTTCCTTAAGTGGAAGTTTTTGGTTAGATCCTCTCTCATCTGTAGCTTATCTTTAATTCTTATATTTCGAATTGCCGCTTTTTTCAGTAGGCATAAGGTTTATCGCTTTATGCTTTGGCTTTTGGGTCTGGTTATTTTTACAATGATGTTTTTTGATTTTATGCTGATCAATACTATTGGTAGGCCTCTCTCAAAAGAGATGTTTGCCCTCTTTTCTTTTAAAGATATGGTTGGTAAAACCGGTATCGAGCTTTTACGCTATGCTTTTAATCCCTGGGCTTTACTTGCTACTGTCATTGTACCGGCAACTCTTCTAGCTTTTTTCCTAGCTCGCTTTCGTGGCTCATTACCGTCCAAATGGCCAAGCATCATCATGATTATAATGCTTGGTTTTTTGATGAAGGATCAATACAGGATCTTGCATGGTGATCGCTGGCAGCAAATTACTTCAAGCCCTGTTATTGGCTTTAACTTTTCCAATATGGGACTGGCTAGTTTTTTTAAACCGACGAGAGAAATTTCTATGGATACCAAATCTGTTGAAGAGTTGCGGAAAAAACACTTTAGCCAAGATGAAGAAAATTATGTTTTTTTAGATCAGGCATTACCCTTTTTCAAAATGGGTAAGCTTGAATATTGTTTAATGCAAAAAGGTGCCTCAGATTCTTCATGCAAGCCTCTAAGAGAAGAACGCGGGGCGTTGCGTTTGAAAAATGTTGTTGTTTTATCATTAGAGTCTTTGCGGGCGCTCAGCTTTGATGCTCTGTCTCCTTTTTGGGAAAATCTAACGCCAAAACTCTCTGCCATTATGAAAGAGCAAGGTAGCTGGTTTGGGCGCGCTTTTTCAGTAGCAGCACCAACGGACCGGGCTCTTGGTAGTGCTTTATGTTCAGCGCCTGCCCATATGACACCTATGCCACGGATTACTGGCCCTTATATCTCCCTTGTTTGCATGATGGATGTGCTCACTGGTATGGGTTATCGCGGTGTGCGCATGCAAGCTGGTGATGCTGGTTTTCAAAATCTCTCAGGTTGGTATCTATTTCATGGTGTGCATGAAAACTATGGAGCAGATGATTTAGTTGCTAAATACAACATCAATGGACAAGCCTGGGGGGCAAGGCCTATTGATGACGAGCAACTATTTGATAGTGCTAGAACATGGATAGAAGGCCATCGCGTTACTGCGCCAGATAAGCGCTTTTATATGGTTGTAGAAACTTTAGGAACCCACGCTCCTTACCCAGAGGATAGGTTAAAGCCTTATGAAGGCATAACTATGGGTCCGGAAGTTGCTGGCTCAAATACTGACACTCTTTCTTATCATAAGACCGTGCGTTATGCCGATGATGTTGTTTCTAAGTTTTTGCAATGGCTCATACATGCTGAAGATGGCAAGCTTTTGCAAGAAACATTGGTCGTTGTGATGGCAGATCACCCTCCTTGGTTTGCTGAACCTAAGATGGGCTCTTTAATGCCTGATCAGCTGCGCCATACGTGGATCCCACTTTTTTTCTTAGGTCTTGATGCTAAATACCAAGGCTATCAAGATATCTTGGCAGCCAATACGGACATTGTCCCTACTTTATTTGGTGCTATGAATATTAAACCTCCTAATGCTTTTATTGGTAGAGACCTATTTTCTAGAGCTAGTAATACATTTTGGGCATGGAATGGTTCGACCTTATTTAAGGATGATTTAGCGATATTTCCAACGCCTTGGCGAGGCTTTGCTGTTTGGCAAGTGGGGCTTGGTATGAAGATTTCACCAAAAGGAGAGAGCAGATCTCCCTTTCAAAAAGAAGTTGATGAGTACCAGCAGATGCATGAACATATGAGCAAGCTAATTTATGAAGATCGAAGCTATGTTCCAGCTATGTATAGCCGTGAACAATGGATTGGGCGTCCTTACTCATTTATGTGATGTCAGCTAGCTTACTCGTCGATGCTGATGATAGATAAGAAAGCTTTTTGTGGGATTTCAACATTGCCTACAGACTTCATGCGCTTTTTACCTGCTTTTTGCTTCTCAAGGAGCTTGCGCTTACGTGAGATATCCCCGCCGTAGCATTTGGCTGTTACGTCTTTGCGCAAAGCAGATAGTGTTTCACGGGCAATCACCTTATTGCCAATAGAGGCTTGAATAGCAATCTGGAACATGTGTCTAGTTAGCGACTCTTTGAGTTTGGCGCAAATCGATCGGCCACGCTTGACGGTATTGCTGCGATGGACGATGCTGGCCAAAGCGTCAACTGAGTTAGCGTTTACCAGAATGTCGAGTTTAACCAAATCCCCTTCACGATAATCTAAAATCTCATAGTCCATCGAGGCATAGCCTTTTGAAAGACTCTTTAGTTTGTCATGAAAATCAAAGATCATCTCGTTCATCGGCACTTCATAGATGACAACCATTTTTTTCTTTGACAGATATTCAAGAGAAACTTGGATGCCACGGCGCTCTTGGAGCAAAGTGATAATCTTGCCCACATACTCTTCTGGGCTATGGATGATCATCTTAACATAAGGCTCTTTGATTACCTCGATTAAGGTGGCCTCAGGTAGCTTAGCCGGATTTTCTACCATAAGTTTGGTGCCGTCTGTCTTTTGCACTTCATAGACAACAGAGGGAGCCGTAAAAATCAAATCAAGGTTATACTCGCGCTCAAGCCTTTCTTGGATAATGTCCATATGCAAAAGGCCTAGGAAACCAACGCGAAAACCAAAGCCCAAAGCATTAGAACTCTCGACCTCGGTTGTTAAACTGGAGTCGTTTAGCTTCAATTTCTCCATGGAATCTTTGAGGCTAATATAGTCGCTGGCATCAACAGGAAAGATACCGCCAAAGACCATCTGTCTTGCTTTCTCAAAGCCAGGTAAAGGCTCAGTAGCGCCGCGTTTGGCGTGGGTAATCGTATCGCCTACGCGCATATCGCCAATTTCTTTCACCGAGCCTGAGACAATACCTACTTCGCCGCAACCAAGTTCTTTTACTGGCATTAGCTTAGGCGTTAGTTTGCCAACAGTAAGTGTTTCAAACACTTTGGCCGTCGACATCATTTTAATCGAATCTTTGAGTTTAATTTGTCCTGACATGACGCGGCAAAGACATACAGCCCCTAAGTAGCTATCAAACCAGGAGTCAAAGATGAGGGCCCTTAGCGGTTCTTCTGCTTTGTTGGCAGGAGGAGGGACTCTTTTGACGATAGCTTCAAGCACGTCTTTAATGCCGATACCTGTTTTAGCGCTAGTCAGTAAGGCGTCTGTGGCGTCAATGGCTAATTCTTCTTCAATCTCTTGGCGTCTGGCATCAGGGTCAGCGCTTGGCAAGTCAATCTTATTGATGACAGGAATGAGCTCAAGGTTGTTTTTAGAAGCCAAATTGACGTTTGCTACTGTTTGCGCTTCTACTCCCTGTGCGGCATCAACAATGACTAAAGCCCCTTCGCAGGCATAGAGGCTGCGAGAGACCTCATAGCTAAAATCAACATGGCCAGGGGTGTCGATAAGATTTAGCTGATAATCATGACCATCATCTGCTCGGTAGTTCATAGTAGCCGTTTGGGCTTTGATGGTGATGCCTCTTTCTCGCTCAATATCCATGCTATCTAGGACCTGGCTTTTCATTTCCCTTTGGCTTAAAGCGCCCGTGTATTCAATTAGGCGGTCTGCTAGAGTGGATTTTCCGTGGTCAATGTGGGCGATAATACAGAAGTTTCGAATGTATTTTGGGTCTTGCATAAGCTCTTCAATTCTGATGTGGCATATCCTATTGTCTAATGTTTCTATCGAAGTTCATAGGGATTTGCTAGCGCTAAGTCTTGTTTTTGCTTCCTACTGCCGATAAGTAGCCATGAAGGGCTCTCTTTAGATGAAGAGCCTTATTTGGGAGCGGCTTTGAGTAGGCTGACGTATTTGCTAAAAGCTGTAGCTGTGTTGGCGGTTGCTTGCCAAGGGCAAAGACTGACTCAAGATCCACTAGGCGAGTGGGTGCCTACAAGTGATGCTTCCCTTTATAGCACAGGCTATATCTCTGGTTTAGGTCCTTTGCCTGGCAGTGAACACTACTACTTGGAAGAACAAGCAGAGGATGGGAGTAGTCTTAAAAGACTAGCCTTTCGCGCCTATGATTTTAATCATGACCAGCGGCCAGATATGCTTGAGGTGTTCAATAAAGCCGGGCAGGTAAAAGCTATACTTTTTGACTTCAATTTTGATGGACGCGTTGACAAGACAGAAGTGATGTCAGAAAAACTTAAAGAAGTTCGCCAAGCTTTGCCAAAAGACCCGTCTTTGCCTTAAGTCTGCCAATATCGATGCTAGCGTTATGCTCGTCCTCGTAGATACCTGAGCGCACAAGATAGAGGATCTTCTCGTCTTTTTTTGTTGGCGTGTAAAAACCTATGATGCCCTTATAAGCTAACTGATCGATCATTTTTTGTGCTTCATCTTCTGAGCCAAGGCTAGCAAGCTCGAGAGTGTATTTATGCTGCTTTATTTCTTGCTCTGTAGAGTTTTTGGGGATGGGTATGCTAGTAATTGAATGATAAAAAAGAGGCGAATAGCCTTTCTCTAAAGAGACTTTTTTTGGTTCCTGAAGGAAGTGACAGCAGATACCAAATGCAAAAGCTAGCACTGTTACAAAGAGAAGATAAATTGCCAATGCTCTTATCATAGTCTTTATCCTAGATGGCTACATTTGGGTTTATACTCTTCTAATATTCTAACAAATTTGGCGGTAGATGATGGATATAACGCTTTTTGGCGTAAAGACTCATAATTTAAAAAATATCAACGTCTCCTTGCCGCTAGGTAAACTTACTGCAGTTACGGGACCTTCTGGTTCAGGCAAAAGCTCTTTGGTCTTTGCGACGCTTTTTAGCGAAGCAAGGAGGCGTTATTTGGAAAGCTTTTCAAGCCGCACCCGCCATTTGGGCAGCTCTCTCATTCGGCCTAATCTTGAGACAGTCCAAAATCTCCCACCAGCTGTTTCTTTAAAACAGGATCGTATGGTAGCAGACAGGCATGCTATGTTGTGTGAAATGGCTCAGACTCAAGAAGCGCTAGCAATGCTTTTTGCCAGTGTTGGTGAAAGAAGATGCCTTATATGCCGTCAGGCGGTGCTTTATTTTGACCGCGATGTTATTTGGAGCATGGCCTGGAATAAATATCAAGGCAAGGCCTTAAACGTGTTGGCTCATCTAGGTGCTTATCAGCAGATTGCAACAGATGAGCTCAAAAATTATCTTTTGGCTATGGGTTTTCATCGTCTTTGGCAGAATGGCAAAGCTGTAGATTTGGCTACTTGGCAAGGTCAGTTACAAGAAGCTTATTTATGGCTTGATCGTTTTACTTTGACTAAAGATATGGAAAATCGATTTAAACAGGCTGTCGATTTAAGCTATCAATTGGGCGATAAGGCACTCTATTTAGCTTCATCTGAAGAAAGCGTCCCATGTTCCTATCAGCTGGGGCTTCGCTGTGAAAGCTGCTTTAGCTCTTATGAGAAGCTTTATCCTAATCACTTTTCTTTTCGTCACCCGCAAGGCGCTTGTCCAAATTGCCAGGGTTTAGGTTTAGTCGATGAAGAAGAAACCTGCCCAGCTTGTAAAGGGAAACGCTTATCACCGCTTGGACTAAGCGTCAGCTTGCAAGGGCGAAGCTTGGCTGATTTATGGGAACTTGATCAGGCGCAGCTGGTCTATTTTTTTGAAGGATTTTTTGCCAGCCAAGCGCCCTTACCTTGGCTTTTATCCCTGCAAGATGAGTTGATGCAAAAATTAAAACACCTCATAGCCTTGGGTCTTGACTATCTAGCGTCTAACCGTCGCCTGGCAAGCCTTTCAGGTGGTGAACTACAGCGTCTAAAGATTGCCAGAGTACTAGGGCATAATCTAACGCAGACTCTTTACTGTCTTGATGAACCATGCGCTAGTTTGCATGTTATCGATCGGCATAAAGTTATTTCGGCTCTTTTGAGCCTTTGTAACCGGGGAAATACCGTTGTTTGTGTTGAGCACGATCCTTTGCTGATTGCCAAGGCAGATCATGTTGTAGAACTTGGTCCAGGAAGTGGCCATCTTGGCGGTGAGCTTATGCCAAAGCGTCTTGCGTGCTTGGTGCCGCGAGCGAGGGTTCATAAAAAAGCAGCCGGTTATTTGCAGCTTAAAAATCTCAAGATTTTTAATTTAGATATTCAGGAACTTTTTATGCCAATCGGTCAAATCACAGCTATCTGCGGGGTAAGTGGCTCTGGTAAATCTACTCTTTGTAGCCAGGTCTTGGTGCCGCTTTTGCAACAAGCCATTGCTGAGGACAAAAAAACAGCTGCTTTGGGTGATATGATCATCACCTTGCCTGAAAATGCTCCAAAGGCTTTGGTCTATATGAAGCAGGCGAGAACTAAGGCTAGCGAACGCAGTATTGTCGCTAGTTTTTTAGGCGTCTATGATCCTATTCGTAAGATCCTAGCTAAAGAGCCGCGCTCGCTTGAGCTAGGGTTGCTTGCGGCGTCATTTAGTTTTAACAGCCCAGGCGGTCGCTGTGAAGTCTGTCTTGGTTTAGGGGTGATAAGCCAAGATCTAGCGTTTTTGGGACAAATGGCAGCTATCTGTCCTAGTTGCGAAGGCATGCGTTTTCAAGCGTCGGTAGCAAGTGTCCTCTACCAAGGAAAAAATCTTGCCCAAATCCTTGATTTAACAATCGATCAAGCGCGAGAGTTTTTCTATGCCCACACAAATTTAACTCGCCAATTTGATGCCTGTGCCCAGCTTGGTCTTGGCTATTTGACCCTTGGGCGGCAAACAAATACCCTATCTAGTGGTGAACTTACGCGTTTAACCCTGCTAAGCTATGTACGTAAAAGACAACTTCCAACTTTTTTTATCTTTGATGAGGCGAGCTACGGATTATCAGCCGCTGATAGCCAAAATCTACTTGATTTCTTCTTTATCTTGGTGGCAGAAGGACATACTATCGTGCTGGTTGAACACCATCTGGACATGATTAAAGCAGCTGACTACCTAGTTGAACTTGGGCCAAAATCTGCATCTTTAGGCGGTAAGGTAGTATTTGCAGGCCCCTTAAGCGCTTTGCAGTCATGTCCTGGTTCGTTGATTAAAGATTATTTATCGCCAGCAGGGTCGTAAATTCGCACCTGCGATTATTTATAAAGGACAAGTTGTGAGTCATATTCCAGGGCTTTCGCGCCGAGAGTCTATTCTTAGCATTCAAGCAAAAAAGGAGTTGGGTCATAAGATCTCTATGGTCACCTGCTATGATGCAGCTTTTGCGCAAATTATTGATGAGACGCCAATAGATATGGTCCTTGTTGGCGATAGCGTTGGCAATGTGATGCTAGGCCAGGCATCAACATTAACAGTCACGCTTGAGGATATGATCCACCATGCAAAAGCTGTAACTAGAGGCATCAAAAGGGCTTTTGTCGTCGTCGACATGCCATTTATGACTTATCAGGTAAGTGTGAAAAAAGCTCTTACTCATGCGGGTAAGTTAGTATCTAAGGGAGGGGCTCAGGCAGTAAAAATGGAGGGTGGTGCTAGCATTGTAGCGCAGGTAAAAGCTGTCGTTGATGCTGGCATTCCAGTGATGGGCCATCTTGGCTTTACTCCTCAAAGTCTTCATGCCTTAGGGGGCTACAAGGTACAAGGTCTTGAGCCAGCAGCAAAAGAGCGTCTTCTTGCTGATGCTTTGCTTTTGCAGGAAGCTGGAGTTTTTAGTATAGTTCTTGAGATGATTCCAAGCGAGCTAAGCGCGGCAATCACGAGTTCTTTGCGCATACCAACTATTGGCGTAGGAGCTGGAATAGGGTGTGATGGCCAAGTGTTAGTGCTTCATGATCTTCTTGGTTTTAAGTCAAAATTTAAACCAAGATTTGTGAAAAGATATGCGGATCTAAATCAGATCGTCAGCCAAGCGCTAAGGGAATATGACAACGACGTTAAATGCGGTGTTTTTCCCTCAAGTGACCATAGCTTTCCTGGCCCCGACGAGGCCACAGTTCATTAAAAGGAAATGATGAGTACAAAGCAAGATTACTACGAGCTATTGGGTGTTGCTAAGCAGGCAGGCGAGGGCGACATAAAGAAAGCTTACCGGCAGCAAGCTATGAAGTGGCATCCAGATCGCAATCCTGGTGATGCTCACGCTGAAGAAATGTTTAAGGCGGTCAGCGAAGCTTATGAGGTGCTTAGCGACGGGCAAAAGCGACAAATTTATGACCGCTTTGGCCATGAAGGTCTGTCTGGCCGCGGTTATGGGGGAGCCCGTAATACAAGCGATATCTTCTCGCAATTTGGCAGCATCTTCGAAGACTTCTTTGGCTTTAGCTCGCAAGGCGGCAGTAGCCGAGCCCGGCAAGGTGCTGATTTGCGCTATGACTTAGAGCTAGAGTTCCAAGAAGCTGTTTTTGGTGTTGAGCGTGAAATTGAGTTCGAGCGCGAGCATCAATGCGAGACTTGTGACGGGGATGGCTCGCAGCCCGGGAGTGCGCCAGCAACTTGCCGCTCTTGTCATGGCACTGGTCAGATGACAAAAAACCAGGGATTCTTTTCTATCGCGGTTACTTGTTCAACCTGCGGTGGCGCTGGTAAGGTTATCAAAAATCCTTGCCAAAAATGCCGCGGTTCTGGTCGCGTAGGCAAAAAGAAAAAGCTGTCAGTAAAAGTGCCTGCTGGGGTCGATAGTGGTTTAAAACTCAGAGTATCAAGAGAAGGCGAGGGAGGCTATAACGGCGGTCCTTCTGGTGATCTCTATGTCGTCTTGGTTGTTAAAGATAGCCCTGATTATATCCGAGACGGGGTCGATATCATCTATACGCAGGCGATTAGCTTTGCTCAGGCGGCCTTAGGGTGCAAGCTCAGCGTGAACACCCTTGAAGGACCTGAAGAAGTTACAATCCAGCCAGGCTCGCAACATGGGCATAGGATTAGTATTGCTGCTAAGGGAGTTCCTCATTTGCGTGGGGTAGGCCGTGGTGATTTTATCGTTGAGCTCTCTATTGCTGTGCCTCGCAAACTAAACAAAGAGCAGCGAGAGCTTTTAGAGCGTTTTGCTAAGCTCTCTGGTGAAGAGACAAGCAAGAGCGGTTCAGGGTTTTTTCAAAAAATATTTGAGTAGCGCTTTTTTATTCACGTTGGCCATCTTGCAGCCCTTCGGTGGTCAACGTCTTGGCAGCAACGTAGGCGGGATAGAGCCCAGCAATAGCGGCAATGGTTATTCCTGCTAGCGAGACACCTGAGTAAATGCGCCAGTCAAAATCTACTGGCAGCGTCTTTAATATGTAGATATCTGGCAGTTCAATAAACGGAAAATTTCTTAAAACCTCTGATAGAAGCAAGGCTAGAAGTACGCCAAAAAACGTCCCTAACAAGCCGAGCAAAATGCTTTGCTTCATAAAAAGATCAAGGATGAGTCTATTGGTGGCACCTAGGGCTTTGAGTAGCGCAATATCTCGCCTTTTCTGCGTTACTGAAATGAGCAATGTGGTAAGGATATTGAAGCTTGCAACAAAAGCAACAAGCGCCACAATTAAACCGATAATCACTTTTTCAGAGCGCATAGCTTCAAAGATATTGCGATGGGAAGATTGCCACTCCTTAACGGAAATTTCGCTAAAATGATCCATCATTTGATTAGCAATCTGAATGCTTTGATCAGGATTTTTAAGCCCAATCTCTATCCCTGTTACAACATCGCCTATGTGCAAAAGATCTTGCGCTGCTGGTACACTGATAATGCCAATCTTATTATCAATGTATTGCAAGCCGGAGTCATAGACGCCTACAACATTGAACTTACGCATTTCGCCAAAGGGCTCCTTCGGGTCATTTGAAGGACTAATAAGTTCGATGGTGTCACCTACCTTGCCATCTAAAATGCTCAAAATGCCACGGCCAAGAATAATAGAAGGAACAGCTGGTAAAGGTTTTTCCATACCGTGTGCGGTAATTTCCTCTTGGAGCAGGGCAAGGGCCTCAGGTGGCTGCACCAAAAGCGAGGCGTCTTGGAGATGGTGTCGCTTTTCAGGGTCGATGCCTCGAATTAAGATGGCATGCATGAGATAGTCTTTGCGACCCATGGTATCAAAGTGGACAAAAGGTGATTGGCCAGTAATATCTTCGCGAAAGCGATTGTCGATGCTCTCTTCCCATTTTTGGTAGTTTTTTAAACCTGCTGGGAAGCGGTAGATAGCAACGTGGGGATTGGCACCTAACAGCCTGTTTCTAAGCTCAGTCTCAAACCCAGAAATTACTGATAGCACAACAATCATGGCGGTTACACCAATGGTAATACCAACCACAGTTAACGTCGAGATCCAAGAGATAAATCTATCCTCTCGATTGGCTTTTAAATAGCGGAGAGCTAGGAATGTCGCTGGTGTCATGCATATCCCGTCGAAATTATCGTTTGTCTAACAATAGCAGTTTTCCTTAAGAATCCCACAAGTAAAAGCTACTTGCTTCATGAAAAAAAAGGCAAATCATGATAGTATGTTGGAGGCAGGGCAGTTGTTTTGGCTAAGGACTTTTGTCTCTTATTGTTCTACAAACATTCTACAAAAATAAAAGGACCGCTATAGTGAGTGTGAAGATTCTAGGGATCGATCCAGGGTCCAGAGTTTTGGGCTATGCGTTAATCGAAACCAAGAAAATCACTAGCAGTCCGCGCGATGTTACGCTACTTGATATAGGCACTCTACGCCTTGACCCAACAAAACCTCTTATTTGGCGCTTAGCGCGGCTACATGATGCTTTACATGAGCTTCTTAGCGAATGGTTGCCTCATGCTGCTGTTGTTGAATCGGCTTTTTTTGGTATAAATGCCCGCTCAGCTTTGGCACTTGGCCAAGCTCGTGGCTCTATTATCGCAGCGCTATCGCGTCGGGCTGTGCCGGTAATGGAGCTTTCGCCTGCTAAGGTGAAAAAAACCATCACGGGCTCAGGTAGAGCAACCAAAGAGCACGTTTGCCAATGCGTAGAGGGGCTTTTGGGCTTTAAAAAAGGCCGTCTCAGCTATGATGCCACTGACGCCTTAGCTATAGCTCTCAGTTTTGCCCTGGTTAACCCAACTCTTGGATTGGAGGCCCTAGGTGACTCAAGACAGAACATCCTCTCAAACCAGCTACGATGAAAAACTCAAATGGCTAAAAGTCTATCGCCGCTTGGAGCAAACAGGACTTTCTCCTGGATTTAAAGAAGACGTTAAAAACTATATCTTGAGCCAAAAAGTTCTTGGTAGAGAAGAGGAGCCTGTGCTCTCTCGTATTGAGAGCCAGGGTGTTCTTTCCAGTTCTCAGCTAAAGCCGGTGGGAGTCGAAGAAGAAACAAGAAGAAGTTTGGATGAGCTTGTGCGTCAAGATGCAAGTTGGGATCAAATGGCTCCGCTTGCCTATCGCCTCTTTGCGCTAAACCCTAATGCGGCAATGGCTGCTCGCCTTGTCGAGTATGCCTATCTGCGGGGAAGTCTAGGACAAGTCTTTGAGGTTTTTCTTAATTTTAAGGACTCGGTTCTGCCTTTTTATACACAAATCTATCCATTGCTGCGTAAAGAGCTTTTGCGTTCTGTTTACTATTCGGATAAGCGATTTTTTCTTTTGCCTTTCTTAGAGGCGGCTAAGCCGTCGGATTTTTTCGCAGAAGAGACACTTTATTTGTTTTTAGGTCGTGTCCATGGAGGCAAGCGCGAGCAAGCTTGGCAGCAATGGAGCGAGGAGCTTGCAAGCCTGTTAAAAGGTTTAGAAGCGGGATTTTTTGAGGTCAGTTTTGCTAGCCTTCATTATATTGCTGCCAGTTTAGCCTATGATTTGAGCCATTTTAATGAGGCAACCAACCTTGCTAAGCATATTTCACCTCAAGATGATGAATATCAATTGGGTCTTGAGCTTTTGCTGCGCGTTGGCGGCCACCGTGATTTTTTGCAAACAAGCGAATTTGGCAGGCTTTGGCAGGCTGCTGAAGATCCGCAGGTGCGCTTTGATCTGCTTAAGCGGCTTTTTCTTGCTGTTAAAAATGCCCAAGGACAGCTTGATCTGAAGATGCTTGGGCTTAATTTCATCGTGAAAGAAGTGTTTTCTTATTTTCCCAAGTTGCCAGAGGTTAGCGAGAGAATCTCTGAACTTTTGTGTTCTTATGTAGAGCTTTTTGAAATCATCCCTAATCTCTTTGAAGAATATAAAATCCGTGCTTTAGAGATATTGCCTCCTGACTTAGATTTGGCTATGTGGCGTCCTCTTCTTGGTTTGGCTGATCAAGATCTTAGTCCTAAGATAAAGTATTTTGTGGGTGTCGCCGCTTTTCATTCCTTTCTTTTGGATGAAAGATTAGAAGCTGATAACAAGCTCTTTTTAGCGATGAGATTGATTGAAAAAAGTAAAGTAGCCTCGCCTGGTTTTTATTCTTGGTCGCAGTTTGTTGAGCGAGGTGCACAATTTATCGAGCAGCAAACAAGCATAGAGAAAGCCAGACGGCTTTATACTCTGCGAAGTACTAATCAATTTGATCTGTTAACTGTCTTTGATTTGGAAAAATACCTCGATTTGGCAGTTGTTATTCCTACCAGTCATCTGGAGCGCCTGCTTGCTTTTGCGCAAGTTAGAAGGGCTTTTCAACTGGAACTTTTTCTTTTGGCTCGAATCAATCGGGAAAGCTATCT
>CALBMD010000265.1 GCA_937896265.1 uncultured Pseudomonadota bacterium | reverse complement strand
GTTTCCTCCCAACCCCACCTCCTTGCTAAGAGTGAGTATTGTGCGAAGTTTCCTCCCAAACACAGGATTTTTCTTTCTTAAAATGCAATTTTACGTTATAGTCGCCGCCTAATTTCAACTTAAAAGAAGATTAAAATGGACCTAAATAGCAAGCAGATCAAGCGCCTGAAAGGAATGGCGCATAGTTTATCACCGTTGCTTACCGTAGGCAAAGAGGCTTTGAGTGAAGGGCTTTTGATAGAAGCAGACGCCTGTCTCGAGCACCATCAGCTGGTTAAAGCAAAGATTCACTGTGAAGACCGTGAAGAATTTCAAGGGCTTAGCCTCGCTCTTGCTGAGGCTACTGAAAGCTCTTTGGTTGGCACCATTGGGCGTATTGCTATCTACTTTCGTCCTCCTCGCAAAGCAGAAACCAAAATCCGCGTTCAAGTTTGACACTAATGCTTCCTTATGTTACGTTCTGCCTCAAATTTCCTAAAATAAGGGGCATATCGTGCGCTTGTTGGCTTTTACTCGCTACTTTTTTTTCTTATTCTCATGTTTTCTATTCTTGGCAGCTTCGCCAATCGGTTTTGATTTAAGCTTTGATTCAAAAATCGATGCCGAAATTGCTGGGTTGGTAGATGCTTATGAACCAGAGATCGAGCCAGATGCTAGTGCCTTTGAGCGCAAGCAAAAAGCTGAGATCGAAGCAAAAATTCAATTCCACACAAGCGGCGCCTATTCACGTCATACAGTAAATCACTTCTTCAAAGAAGTTGGTAATGTTTTAGGGCAAACTGTTATGATTGTTGTATCCACTATGGCGCTATATAGGATTTATAATTATGTCTCCCCTCCTTCTAACGGAGAGGAGCATAATGGCATCCAAGTTGGTTCTGTTATTACTGGGTTAGGCAGTAGCGTTGGCAAAGCTTTTTGGAGTGGAGCAACGTCTAGTGATCATGCTCTGAGAGAAGGCTTGCACCAAGTGCACAAAGAGATCATGGCCTCTTCAGCAATGGATTTGAAGAAAGCTTCTGCAGGGTTACAGAGTTTAGTCTCATGGTTTGATACCCACATTGCAAATAGTATAGACACTGGCAATATGCAGACTCTTAAACAGAACTTTAAGGAAGTATTAGAAGTTCGGCAAACTGTATTTCTTCCTTTTGCTATGCCAGCTATAAACCTCAGCTACAGTATGGTGGATGGTCATCGTAGTTTCAGAGAAGATATCGACGCTAATATTGCCAAGCTACTAAGTCAATATGCTTATGACGAACAAACTCTTTCTCAGTTAGCAGCATTTGTGCATCAGACTCGTATGAACTCTTTCTCTGAGACTCCAGAGCCTGCTGCTCTTTATCTTGAAGGACCTGCTGGTACTGGTAAGACAACGTTTGTTCGCAAGCTAGGACGCGCTCTTGGCGTGCATGTTTGTGAAATCAATCTAAGCACTCTGTCATGGCCAGTTGGTTTTGAAGGCAATGGGGAGTTTATTAGCACAGTTGATAAAGCAGGACTTGCCTTAGGTAAGGTCTTGGATTGTGTCCGCCATGCTGGGCATGCTAACCCTATTATTTTCTTTGACGAAGCTGGTGATGTCCTTGGTTACAATACGCAAAGCGAGCATGAAAATGAGAAGCTGCAATCTATTTTGACAACCATGAAGTCTTTTTTTAGCAGCTGTAGTGAGCCTATTTTTAGCCCATCTCTTTATGCTAACGTGCGTTTAGATCAAGTAACTTTTATCTTGGCTGGCAACCGCCCTATTATTGATCCACCGCTTAAATCTCGTTTAGGCACTGTGCGTTTCGATCGCCTGACCGAAGGGCAAAAAGTTAAGGCTCTTGTTGATGCAAGGATGCGTAAACTTAGTGACCCAGCTCTCATTGATCTCTATGGTGATGCATTTATCATGAGTGTGAAGCAACTTTCTGACCGTTATCTTCCTGTCCTATTAGCAGAAGACACCAAACGTTTCCCTGGTGGCCGTATTTTGAAGAAGGTGTATGGCAAGTTTTTTGACCATGTGCTTTTGCAATCTCGAGTAGCGTATAAATCAAAGACTGCTGTCGATGAGCAGAGTTTTGGGCCGTTCATCATTGCTGAACTTGAACAATACTAGTATCATGAACTAATACCCAATCTTATTGTTTTTTGGTATCGAGTTGTCATGAATCTTGTTAGCGGGATTGCTGCTCTTGGTTTGGTTGGTCTGGGCTTATTTTATGCTAATATGCAGCGCTCCAATATCAAGGACTTGCACAGTAAGCAGGTAAAAAAAGATCAAGAGACTGATATGCGCAATTTCCTGCTTGCTAATATCGACTGCT
>CALBMD010000264.1 GCA_937896265.1 uncultured Pseudomonadota bacterium | reverse complement strand
AGTCTGCCCATCTTGTGAGAGACTATATTTTGATTCAGGCGAAGGCTCACTGTCAGATAAATCTTCTATATATACCGTTGAATCTTCGATTCTATAAGTTTTGTTTATTGCCATATCTGACTTAAACCATCGTACAGTGCAATGATCATCGAATTGCAAACCTAAATCTTTGCTTGATGATCGGTCATGTCCCCTAGGAAGCACAATAAACTTAGGGGCTTTTCCTGTTGAGCAAAATGTTCGATTGAAACAATTTTCTTTGTGACCAGAAGTGTTGCCTATAGCTTGTGATTGTTTTACTCCTATTGCACAAGAAGCCAAGATTAAAGCAAATGATAAGAAAATGGATCGTAAATACATGCGTTCTCCTTATTGAGACTTTTTTCTATCTTTTTTATATAGCTATTTCTCATCCCGCCGTCTGCATTTTTATTAGTCCAATCTAGCTTGACCGCACCCTCTATGCTATGGTCTGCTGTCGTATTCATCCCTTTTGGAGGTCTGTATGAAAATGCATTTACTGGCAACAAGCTGGCTTATTAGCATAGCAACGGTATTACCTCAAATCTCATTGGCTAGTTGTCCCTTTCATCAAAACAAGGCTGAAAAAGCCAATGATAACTTGAGTTTGATGTCTGCTAGGGATGAACTTAACTATTACCTAGAGCAAACCCAAAAGACTAAGCACAAAAAGCTACCGCAAGATCCTCATTTCTTAAGTAGATTATACAATCTCGCTTTAGATGCCTCGAGTCTCAATAATCCTGGTATGCGCTGGAACATGTTTATGGATCGAAGCAACTTAAAAGAAGATAGACGCAAGGCTACCCATCGTCAAAGCGGCATCACAGCTCCGATAAAATTAGATACCACCTATGCAGATAAGGACCACCCCTTCACAGGATTTTTTACTACTGGCACCGACTATGCTCTTCTACGCTTCTCTAGCGCTCCAGGCATAAAGGAAGGTCCTTTAACGCCAAGCGTTTCCATTAAGTTGCCTCGTGATTATCTATCCAATAATCACCCTGCTGATGGCCAAGCACTTAACCTCGCGGTAATCTCTCGCCTTGAAGATGAAAAAGATAATCCGAACACCTTTTTCAGCTCAACATTTTCAAATAATTTGAAACCACCTGCTGGATTCCTCAAAAAATTTGTCACCGAATTTGACAAAACAGCTGCTCAAATCAATAAAGATTCCCGCACAAATATCAACCCATCATGGGCCAAGCTAACAGGCCTTTATTTACCACCTACAGCTTTTGCGCAAACAGATAGCTCTGGCCAACACATAGAAAACTTCACACGTCCCTATATTGTAGAATTTCGCCCGACTCCTTTTATGCAAAATTTGCCAGAGCAGAGTTTAAAAGATGATTTTCGCCTGACGATCATAAAGAATGTACCACTAGGTACCGTTATGTTTGAAGTCTATGCAAGCGAGCTTTTAGAAAACAAAGAGGAGAGCAAAAACAGCAAATTCTATAAGGTGTTTGAGGTGGTGAGCCAAGGTTTGTTTATCTCATCTGAATTTGGCAATGATATCGCTATGCCGCACAATCCTGGATTTCTATAACCAAACCTGAAATTCTTACTTGATCAAAGGGAACCATATCAAATAGGAAAAAAGATCCCCAGCGAATACTGGGGATTGCTTACGATTATTAAGGTTTCTGATCAAAATCGATAGAAACGCGATAATTATTGTTAACAGTCCCTAGCAACTTGATATGCAACCCAGTGAAGTTTGGATCATAGATTTCATTAGCATCTTCAGCTACTTTTTGTGAGCTTCCATTTTTCAAAAGATGTAAAGAAATACAGGTATTACCTTCACAATTGCTTCTTGAAACAAAAGCGAAGCGGTCCTGATTCATGCCATTTTCTTTCATTATCAATGGTGAGATGACGACAGTAGCAAGGCCTTTTTGTTTATATGCTCCGATAGTTCTTAGATCGTAGAATTCGACTTGAGGGTCATAAGATGCAACTTCATCAGCACGTAACCAGCCTAGATAATAAAACTGAGGTGCTGTTATATATTTAGAGATAACACGACCCATGATGGAGTCCGTGTCACCATACTCAATATAAACCATCTGACCGTTTTCTTTCCTATAAACACCTGCATGGCCAAGACCGATTAAATGCCCAACTTCGTGAGTGGCTGTCATATACTGTTCACTGATCACGTGAGCCACTTTACCACTAGCATGAGGATAGGTGTAAATGCCTGGGATAACATAAAAATCATATGTTGGA
>CALBMD010000263.1 GCA_937896265.1 uncultured Pseudomonadota bacterium | reverse complement strand
AGGAATACGATAAAGGATTGGAACTTTTTGACCTAGCTTATCAACATTTTCCAGACAGTTCTGTAGTCCGCTTTAATCGTTTGATCCTCAATCTAGCCAAACAGAATATCGATATCGAAGACTATCTACAAACAAAAGAAAAGCTCAATAAACTTATAGCCAATGAGGGAGATAAAATTGAGCTCCTCTCTCTCATGCATGCTTTATTAGCAAAATTCTCTCATGATCCTGATGTCCTTGGTCAAATTAGTGATCTCTATTTTACCCTTGGTAACATAGGAAAAGCTGAAAAAAGTTTTCATGAGATGTTTCTACTCGATGGTAAGAGTGTTGTTTCTATGCTGAAATACGCATCGTTTTTGATGGATATCAAAAAGCCTACCGATGCTTATAAAATTCTAACTAATATCAAAGAACCAACCAAGCTCAACCATGAGCCCTATAACCAGTATCTTTATTTGATGGCAGCTTATTCTTACTATAACCATGAATATGAACAAAGCCTTGAGCATACAGAAAAGCTTTTACAATCAGACCCATGGAATGTGACTTTTATTGCATTGAAGATTGGCTGTTTAACAAAAAAACACTTTCCTGAATTGTCAGATCTTACTGAGATGCTTGATATCCAACGCACTGGCGGCGCTGATATCAACTGGAATGACTTTGAACAGATAACAAGATCATTGGATCATCAAAACAGCGCTGCTTTGGTATATGAGCGTGATAAACTTTACTTCTTGTATCATCACGAACATGCTAACTTGTTGAAACTGTTGGCTTCAGGAGCAATATTTGATTCTCAAGTTACTTATGCTCAAATACTAAAACTCCTTAATACTAACTTTGACAGTCCTTGGCTTATCTTTGGGTTGGGTAAGCTGCAAAAGGAACTGTGGCAATTTGAAGTAGCATCAAGCTGGTTTAATCTCATTTTAAACACTAGCTCTAGCTCAACTCAGATTCGCGCCTGCTGTTATCTTGAACTTGCTGATATTTATGTGTGGCAGAATGAAAAGTTAGCAAAAGCGGTGGAGTACCTAAAAATCGCACAAGATCTCGATAAATCAGTAAGTAAGCAAGCTACAATTATTCTTTCTCATGCCTATATCAAAATTGGAGAAATTCGTTTGGCGCAAGAAATTCTCCAAAAATTTTCCGCCGACCCAAATTATGAAGTGCAATATCTCCGCGGCCTCATTGCATATCGCAATGGATCCATACAAAGCGCTAAGTCTATTTGGAAACCACTCTTGACAATTCCAAGCAATAACCTTAGAATTCACCACTTTAAAACGGAATTACTAAAATACTATTTCAATGGCGACAGCTATCTCAAGGTCAATTAAATAAATTACAGAAATTTTTTTAATATTGCACTTCCTCTCAAACTCTGGAACTATTGGGAACAGTTTCGAAGAGCAGCAAGCTCTATAAATAATTGACAGTTTTTGTTTACTATGGGAAATAAGTGAAAGATTTCTCTTGAGAGAAAATTTTAACAATCCAAGTAGCTTGCTGCAAATTTTAGGTTATTTAGATTTGCTCAACTTGACTTCCCGGCGGTCGACAAAGGCGCTCACCAGCGGGAAGAGCAGGGACTCGACTTGACCAGCCCACTTAAGTTGTGGAACACTATTTATTAGCATAAACGGCGGTGTTCAGAAAATGATGGGGTCTAGAAGGGTGCAGCAAAGCGGAGTGATGAAGCTTTATTTGTCTAATCAATTGAGAAGAACGAATGGTCGCAAAAACTAGTGGCAAAAGCAAATCCTCTATTTCAAGGAGCAAAGTTGTGGTACAAACAGTTGACTCTAGCCTTGAACGATCGCGGAGTATCGAAACCGATTCTTCCAAGATTACCTACGAAAACTGCAATAACTGCGGATCTAACGCTAGGTGTAGACGCCGATCGTTCTCCAAGCAAGCCTGGACTGTTTTGCTTCTTTGGAAAGAGGTAAATCCTAATGCTATCGAAAAACCTATTTGCGACGACTGCTACAAAGAGCTCCGCGATGTCTTGATTGATCGCGCCGATGAGATTGAAGCCTCCTTAGACCAAGAAGAATCTTCCCTTAAAAAAAAGCTTTCTCACCTCGCTAGTTAGTTTTTGGCGCTTTCGCGCCAAAAACTAAACTATGCAAGCAGTCTAGGTCAAATCTACTCATTTACCCTCCAAATACCATTCCGATACGTCTAGTGCGGCTATTTGGAGGAAAATATGAGCAAAGAATACCAACGACTACTGAATCTGTACTTTAAAGGTAACACCGAAGCCTGCATTGATGGATTATGCGCCGTTATTGAGGCAAAAAAAGACCATCCTGAGCTTTTTCCTCTTTATCGCCTTTGGATTGAAATTTTGGCAGAGAAGGGTGACCTACAAAGCCTACATGAGCTAGCCCAACACCTCCTCTACCGTGGCAGTGTTAGCCCTTGGTTTGCTGTTTGGCAAAGCATTCGAGGTATCTGTCACCTAGAGCTTGACGAAATAGAAGCAGCACACTTAATCGCTATGGGCTTAAAAAACGCTCCTCCCGAAGCTTATGCCATCGATTTTTTAGCGCGCTATGCATTAAGATTAGCAAGCCCCAATCGCAAGGTTAAAACAAGCTTTAAAGAGCTTCATCAAGACCCTGTCGATTACTTCCACTATCGCACAAGGCTAGAGGTTGGCGTCCATAATCAATCAACAAAAGAACAAAACCAGATTTTTAATATTTTAAGTCAACTGTTTCCTACAGCCCCCCTAGCTGCCCAATTTGCTGGGCATCAAGCTATAGAAGAAAAGCGCTATAAAGATGCAAAAGAAAATTTTGCTAGCTTATACAAACAAAATCCTAAGCGCCTAGACTATGCTTTTTATTTTAGCTATGCACTCATGCAAAACCAAGAGTACGAGCAAGCTATTACAACATTAGAACAAGCATACCCTAAGGCTAAGGATGCTGATGTGTTAAACATCCTGGCATTCTGTCATGAAGCCAAAGCAACAGATGTGGCTCATCCTTCTTGGCAAGAAGCTAAGAAATTTAGGCAACAAGCAATGGCTGCCTATGGCAAACTAGGGCTCCCAACTAGTGAGCTTGAACTTAGACAACACCAGAAACAAGCGGTTGAAAATAAGGCTAATAGCACTGAAGTAAAGCCTCTACGCATTATCGAAACTTGGTTTTTCCATCTTTCACAAGCCGATAAACATGAATTTCTCACTGCAAAACCTAGCGAAGTTGAAGTCTTATACCAGCCTCTTGGAAAAAGCGTCTGTGAAAACGATTTGGTATTTTTCGCCGGATTTGACCATATGCAAAAAGAAAGCATACGCCTCTATGGCCTTTACTCTGCTCAAAGCAACCCTGTATTTCACCCAGTAAATGGATGGGAAACCCCTTTGCTTCTCATTGAAAGGTTCACTGCTCCTATCAATATTGCTGTTAAAAACCCTAAAAAGAAAAAACATACTGAATCTCCTCAATACCCTAAGGGGGTCTATAAATTGGATAACTCAGCATTGGAGCTTGTCAAGGAAACTATTGGAGCTATGAACCGTGGTGTAGCTTCACACCTAAATAAACAGGCTTATAAAACATCATGATCTGGAGGCTTACAATGCAATGCTTTAAGCGCCACCTATGCTTGTTTACC
>CALBMD010000262.1 GCA_937896265.1 uncultured Pseudomonadota bacterium | reverse complement strand
GTACAATCTGTGAGTTATAGATCAAAGCCTGATGATAAAGTGGAAAATTGGGTTGATTAGGAAAGCGATCAAAGATCTTTTGCACAAGATTGCCGCGATCTAAAGCATGGCGTGCTGCCATAAAAAAACGGCTGCCCATAGCGATAACCTTGGAACTATCCAGCAGATCTTTGGCTTCCAAGTGGGGCTTAGCAACGATTTTAAATACGATACTCACGGGGCCGCTTATCGGCAGCTGCCCCTCGAAACCTTAGGGCTTAGATGTCTTTTTGGCCCGGTAGCGCTTAAAGAGGATCACAGCCACAACCAAGACAATCGCTGCAAAAAGGCCTTCGTTGGTACGGCGGAACATACCGATGACTTCGGTGATGCGATCGCCAAAATAGTAGGTGGTATAAACGATGGTCGGCACACTGATAAGAGCAGCTAATCCGTCATAAAAAGCAAATATCCGGTAGGGTACCTTGAGCGCCCCAGCAGAGAAAAAGACGGGAGCTCGAAATCCTGGAGCAAATCGCACAAAGAAAAATATTGCATTCCCCCTTTTTTGGAACATTTCTTGTGCCTTTGCCAGACTTTCAGGGGTAAGAAAGCGTTTTAAAAAAGTCTGTTGGATTAGATTAAGACCATAGCGACGCCCTAAACCGAAGATAATGCTATCACCAGCCATCACACCAAACATAGCCACTATGATCATCGTATAGATCTCTGCTGCCTCATTGTAGGCTAAAAGACCGGCTGCAAAAAGGGCGATATCCTCAGGAACTGGGACGCCTAGGCCACAGAGTAAAAGCCAACCCAAAATGATTAAATAGGCACCGATGCCAGAAAAACTGGCTAAATAGTCAATGAAGGCATCTAATTGCATAATCACACTCGCTTGCTAGAATCTTGTCCTTGGTAAAAAGAAATACCAGCCAAGGAAATTAAACAGTAGCTTAAGAAATAATAAAAACCTGCTAACAGTTCGCTATCGACAGCCAGTTTGACTCTGAATTTAAGAACAAACCCCATCAACCGAGCTTCATGCACGGTATCTGATGGCATAGCCCTAGTAGAAAGATAGCAGATAAAAACAGCTACGACAAACACGTCTGCCATAGACCATTTGCCAAGAGCTTTAATAAACCTTTCCATCTGAAAAGTAGCAGCGGTCTTTTTCATCGTGCTTACTGCCAAGAGCAAGGCTCCTTTGGTCACCGGCACAACGACACTAAAAAGCAGAATAAGAAAGGACACCAAATAGTTTGATTTTTGATAAAGCTCTTGAACCGTCTCCAAAATGGAGCTTGATTTGTTAAGGATAGTAAAAGAAAAATTGACCGCCTGCGATTCTACATCACCAGCCAAATTAATCCGTAGCATCGGATAACTAATACCCTGATATAAAAACAAAAAAGAAAAGATAGTGAGACCAAATGCTAGCTGGTTTGAACGAGTCATTATAAAACCCTTAAATATCAAGATTGTTCCCTAGGGTAGGTGATGACTCTTCAAAAATCTACCTCAAAGAAGTGACCTGTTTCTTACCAAGACAGAGACTTTGATGCCATTACTGGCTTACTTTAGTTACACGGGTACGCGGGTAATACCAACAGATCACCTGACGCCGCTCGGGCCGATGCGGCCACGACGGCTGGTGATGACCCTTGAGACTTGTGGCTAGCAGATTGCACACAGCTAGTGATAGCCATGACCAAGAATGTTAATCGATCTACCTTTCGGGCTTGCAGTTACCCTTGGCAACCGTCATCACCAGCCGTCGTGGCCGCATCGGCCCGAGCGGCGTCAGGTGATCTGTTGGCATTACCCAGAGTCTTAGATGTCGCTATTCAATCGCCTTAGCTTATGGTTTCATAAACTGTCTTATGCGAGGCTGTAGTTACAAACTCCGCAAGGCGATGCGATATAATAGCTGCGATACGCCAGGAGAAAGCTTACAACGACGCCCAACTGATGATAGAAGTAGAAGGCGAGACAACCCTATCTCGCCTATAAGAAAACCAACGCGAAGCATCTTCATAACTACAAGCATGTAAAACTTCAATATCCTGCAACTTAAACCCAAGATTGAGCAACTGAAAAAAAGCAGCTTTTTTTAAATCAGCAAACCACTTCTCTAAAGCTTCTGGCCTTTGTTGCAAACAGGCTTTCGCCTGATCTTTGCTTAGTCCTAGATCTTGCCCCTCTAAAGCTAAAGCAACATCAGGACCAACTTCATAGCAAGCAGCGCAAATCGCTGGTCCAATGATAGCCATCAAAGGTGAACTTAATCCAAGCCCCTGATAAATGGCAACTCCCTCAGCAACGATTCCTTGGCAAAGGCCTCGCCAGCCTGCATGAACAGCAAGCAAAAAGTCTAAATCTTTATTTACTATGATAATAGGCAAGCAATCAGCCGTCTTAACGCCAATAGCGACCCCTTTAGCTTGGGTGAAAATGCCGTCTGCCTCTATAACACCAAAGCCAAGAGAATCTGCTTGAACTATTTTCTTACTGTGGATCTGCTTGGTTAACAAAACCTTAGGGACAAAGTCTGTCTTGCCAGCAAAACCAAAGTTAAGGCCAAGTTTTTTTAGCTGCGAGTCTTGCTCGCTTGCAATATAAGGCATATCTACCATATCAATGACTCTTTTTCTCTAATAGGACCAAAGCATGTGAGGACTGACCATTTTCTGCGCGCTCTATTAACAGCAGAGCTCGCTCTTCTTGAGAACTCAATAATTTTTTGAAATCTTTTACGCCATGAACGGGTATTTGATCAACGCTAAGAATCACATCGCCTTCACGCAAGAAAGCATTAGCCGCAGCACTTGCCCTTTGCACTGATAAGACAACAACCCCACTTGCAGCTCTAAAACCATAGCGCTTTTGCAAAGGATCGCTTACACCTTCCACAGTTAAACCAAACAGTTCTCCTGCCTCTTGCGATTTTCCACCTTTCTCAGCTAGTTTTCTTGCACCAGGCACTGAACCAATAATAATAGTCGTGCTCTTTTTTGCACCATTGCGGTAGTATTCAACTACCACCTTGTCTCCAGGCCTACGCAAGCCAACAACGTTGACAAGCTCATCACTTTCTAACACAGCTTTCCCATCGATAGCGACAATCACATCAAGTTGCACAAGCCCAGCTTTATCGGCTGGCCCGCTGCGCTGCACTTCCGAAACAACCATCCCTTTCACATCTTTTGGCAATTTCAAGCTAGCCTTCCAACGCTCATCTAGAGGTTGAAAATAGACGCCAATATAACCATGCTCGACAGCGCCATTATTGATAAGAGAGCTAGCTATCTCGCGCACAAGATTAGAGGGGACAGCAAACCCTATGCCGTTATAAGCACCTGATTTTGAAAATATTGCCGTATTAATACCCACTGCTTTGCCTTCAACGCTCACTAAAGGACCACCGCTGTTACCTGGATTAATAGCTGCATCAGTCTGAATAAAATTGCCTAGCCTAGAAAGATTGAGCGAGCCACGGCCAATAGCTGAGACAACACCAAGGGATGTCGAAGACTCCAAACCAAAAGGAGCGCCAACAGCTAACACAATAGAACCTGGCTTAATCTTGTCAGAATCGCCCAATACAAGACTAGCAAGACCTGTACGATCAAAGTTTTTATCTTTTATTTGAATAACGGCGATATCCGTGTTTGGATCTCGACCAATAACTTTACCCTCATAAGTCTTACTATTAGCTAATTTTAGTTGAATCTCATCAGCACCTTCGATGACGTGATTATTGGTCAAAATATAACCTGGCTCTAGATCAATAAAAAACCCCGACCCAAGTCCCGCTTGCCTAGGAGGCTCATGACCTCGTTGCATGCCAAAAAAGTCAAAGGGATCAACCATGCCTTGCGGTAGTGCCATTGTTTTTGACACCGATACGAAGACCAAAGCTTTACTTGCCATATCTGCAATCGATTCTGTAGCTTTGGATATCTCCTGTAAGAGAGTGACGCTTTTATCTAAAACAACTGGCTTATCCGCTGGTACCAGCTTATAAAGAGCCGCCCAACCACTTAGCCCTGTCAAAGCAATGACAAAACCAATGCCTAAAGCCATATTTACTCTTTTCATGTCACCCTTTCTAAAAATTTTCTACTCTTTGCAAAAGCACTAGAGATAACAAACGCTTGCGAAACAAAGCACCTCGGAAACCAATTTATCTTTAAATATATTAGATTTTTCTAAGCGAAGGTCAAGGTGTAGCAAATAACTTTGAAGAGCGAAAAAAAGGAAGAGCTCGGGAAACCTACTGTGTACGTTTCCCAGGATTTTTTACTAAAATTTCAAACTAGAGCCTGCGATTGTTTAAACAAACACCAGTGTTAGCTTCAAATTTCAATGTCCACTCGGTCTTTGGTCTTGGTGCACAGATTTTACCACAGCTTTGGTTATAAAAAGCCTGAACAACTCGTACTGGCCTAGTGAAGAGCTCTGGATAGTCTTTTGAGCTTACAGTGAAGAGAGGAAAAGACCAACCATCCGGTAAAGCCTTGACTGTTATCCAGCTACCGCTTTCATCTTGATATTGCAAAAGCTCGCCACTTTGGCATGGGCCTAAAGAGTCTGGTAAATTAGGAAAGCTGCTTGTTCTTCTTATAGCGCCACCAGAACCGTTTGCTGGTAGGTTAGGAAACACATAAGGACTGCCTTTGTAACAAAGAGCACGCATCTCAGAACTGCGTTTCACAGTTGGTTGCATAGCATCAGTGCCCAAAACGCCTGTTTTACAAAAGCCATCAGCGCCATATCGGTTTGCCACATCACGGACCAACAAATTGATTGTTTTGCCTCTTTGCAGATAAACAACCCATAGTTGCACTTGAGTTGAATTATCAGTAATCAAAAACTCTTTATCAGGATTAGCATTTAACGCTTCGATTTTAAATTCGTTTCCTGCATAGCTTAACATTCCACCTGCAAATTTTGCTTCATTGCCTTGACGATCAGTCATGACAACAGCAGATATAACACCTTGATCGCCTACTGCCTTAGAGATAGTAACACCATCAAAACTATAAAAATCTAACTGTGGATCCATACCGTTAACACCAGTAAAGACACACTTACTGTTACGCAACCCTCCCGCAGTACAGGTTCCCACGCCAGGGATGCTCAAAGTTGGGCAGAGAGTCTTAGAGGTTGGGCAACCTGTAATATTTTGACGATGATCACAAAAACTAAGATCTCGATCTGTGCCATCAAAAGCCTCACAGTGTGGGTCACCAGTACATTGGCACTCAGCGCAGCATGAGCCTACCGATGGCGATGTTTGAGCGCTAAGCTGCAGATTCATTTCACCACCGGGTGCACACTCCAGAACTGGACAGGCAGGAACAGAAAATTGCGCGGCCTGGCCGTCATCTAAAGGACAAATTTGCGGCAGGATAAGTGTCCCAACTTGCGAATCACAGTTTCCTGTTAAATCAGCTTGCGCTCCTCCCAAAAACTGAGCTGTTAGCGCCACTAAAGTCAAAGAACGAGCGATTTGTAAAGCCCCTACTTTTACGGCAAAGGCTGACCCTGAAGCCAAGGAAAGCATCATAGCAATAGCTAAAAAACCACGTCTCATACACTCCTCCTAATGATTTGATAAAAGGACCAATCGTCGTCTGAGAGTATGCATATTTTTTTTCAGAGCAAATTTTTTAACTCTATTTTGATCCGGCGGCTTTTTTTTCCCAGAAAAATGGGGGTTTTTCAGAATTGAATTTGAGAGAATATCTAGTATTTGTGTCTGGTGTTATTCAAGCCAAAGTGCTCATAAACAAGAAATTGCAGGCGACCTAAAGATTCATGGAGGGCAACATCAAAGACCAGCATATTAAATGAAGTCGGCAGCCAGATAGCATTTGGCTCAAAAAAATCGCTAGCTGCAGGGATAGTATGAAGACCAAAATTCTCAAATAGCATCTGAGCTCGCCTGAGGTGATAGCCTGAGGTTACAAGCACAGCAGAATGAATGTTTTTTTGCTTGAGGAGCTTGGCAGATAGCATAGCATTTTCATAAGTATTCTTACTTTCCTCTTCTAAAATCATGTCTTCTTGCGCCACCCCTTGCTGCTCTAACTCGAAAGCCATTACTTTGGCCTCACTAACACCACGGCGCATGGGATCACCACCAGAAATAAAGATCTGGCATGTAACCTGTGCTATTTGGCACGCCTTATAAAGCCTCAGCGCTTCCATAAGACGATTTGATGCCAAAAAACTGGTAGTATAGCGATCATCCTGGGGCCAATAGCTCAGTCCACCGCCTAAAAGAATAATAGTCTTGGTTTCTTGCCAAAAAGGTGCGCTAAGCTTTTTTTGATGGCCAAGATTAGCAAGTAAAAACGCTGGTCCCCTTCTTGTACTGCTAAAGAAGATTAGGCCTAAGGCCAAAGTTATAAAAAAAAACACGGCTTTATTCTTCTGCAAGAAAGAACACAAAAGCGCCATCACGAGCATGAAACTAACAACACCCAAAACCATATGCCTTCCTTCACATCAAAAACTTCGAGGAGTTATCCACCTTGGTACCAGCTCAAGCTGGGATCTTCGCGCACAATAGTAGGAAAATAGGAACTGGCTGTTTCTAAGTCGCTCCAAAACATTTTCCTCGAGCCTTTTTCAACCTGCATCATAATCAAAGCCTTGCTAAGCTTTGCACTCTCAACCCCCAAAGAGCATGTTTTACCTGTGATATCAACGACAGTACCAAGCAGCCAATCTTTGCTGTATTGGCAAAATCTTTGGTTAGGGGTTTTTTGCAGACCTTGCATGCCATCCATAAGGTTGGCTAGCGTCACAGCTAACTCGCTTACCAGCGTCACTCGAAAATTATCCTTATTCAAATAGATGTTAAACGCTCGTCTAGGCGGCTTGCTATCTTCAACTTCAGATTCTTCAGCAATTTTAAGTGCACCTTGATATTGCGCTTTTAATAAAGGCTTAGCGCAAAAGGCATCACTGTAGAGCAAATATTGATAGTTATAGTTATAAAAACTTTCCCCCTCACGGCTTATAACGATGAGTTGCCGCTTTGATCTTCCTTGCTCGGCTTCCATGCAGCCAGAACGAGAACCCAAATACCAGGCCCCAGATAGCAGATCTTCTTTTGCATCCTTTGCTTTTTTCTGACAGCCAAATGCTAAAAAAAGAATCAAAAGCAGTAGTAAATATTTCATGTAAAAACTTTCTGTGCTAACAAATGATCAGCAAGAACAAGCCAGGCCATGGCTTCAACAATAACCAAAGCCCTAGGTAGTACACAGGGATCATGGCGCCCTTTTGCCTCTATGCTCACTGAATTTAAATTCTCATCAAGGCTTACCTGCGGCTTGCTAATCGTTGCCACTGGCTTAAACCCCACACGAAAATAAATCATCTGACCATTACTAATCCCTGCCTGAATACCACCTGAGTGATTTGTTTTTGTGCTCACTTGCCCATCTTTTAGTTGCAAGCTGTCATTTTGCATGGAGCCAAATTGGCCACAACCTGCAAACCCAGAACCCACCTCAAAAGCTTTGCAAGCAGGAATACTAAGCATGGCTTTGGCTAAATCTGCTTCCAGTTTATCAAAGACAGGCTCCCCCAATCCTGCAGGCACTCCTGTTATTTGGCAGCTAATAGTGCCACCAACGCTATCTCCTTGCTCTTTTGTTTTTAAAATCAAGCTCATCATCTGTTCAGCTATATCTTCATTTAAAGCACGCAAAGGACCAATCAGAGCTTTCTCATGCACACAGACCATAGGATCATAGGAGCTTACCAATGGACCAACAGTATCGATAAAAGCAACTACAGATACCTTATCAGCCAAAGCTTTAGCTAAAAATGCTTTGGCAATAGCGCCAGCAGCTACCCTTGCCACAGTTTCTCGCGCAGAAGTACGGCCACCTCCCGATTTAGCACGCCGCCCATATTTCATAAACGTTGTATAATCGCCGTGAGAGGGACGAAAAGCCTTTTCTATATTTTGATAGTCGTTAGCTCTAATATCTTTATTTTGCACCATCAAAGTGATAGGCGCACCTGTGCTAAATCCTTCTTCAACTCCCGAAAGAATTGCCACTTGATCAGCTTCCTTTCGGCTTGTAGCCCAAGGACCAACGCCAGGTTTTCTGCGATCTAAGAAAGACTGCACGTCTTTTAAATCAACTGCCAAACCTGCAGGGCAGCCGTCAATAATCACTCCTAATGCAGCTCCATGACTTTCGCCAAAGGTTGTGATCGTAAAATAACGTCCAAATCGACTTGCCAAAAAAACCTCTTCTTTTAAAAAACAGCATCAAAGCCAAAATTGGCATAAAAGCTAAAAGGCCGACCAAAAACTTGACCTACACCAAGACCAGCACTTAAAGCGACGCCTTTGTTACCAACAAGCAGATCCAAGCCATAGCCAGAAGCTGCAACAAATCTCTCCTGATAGCGCTCTTGTTCCCACCAAGCACCACCATAGTTATAAAAAAAACTCGCCATGAGGCTTTTCAGATACAAAATCCATACTTGCTTCTCAAGCTCCTTGATCAAGGGATAACTGCCATCAAGCTTAAGACGCGCTTGATTGTCACCATAGCGATTTTGAAACAAAGCTAAATCGCCAACTAACGGTAAACTATTTTGGCTGTAGCTACTGCCAGCACCAGGAACAAAGGTTTTTAAAGCCTGGTAGTTTTCTTTAAGATGAGGGGTCTTTGCCTTCTTACCACGCAAGCGCGCTCCTTCAAACCCTATACCTAATTTAAAATCACCTAAAGATCTAAACCGTTCAGACAAATAGCTATAAAGACTAAGCTCATTATAATGAAAATTATCCTGCAGGTCTTCAGTTGTACCGCGAGCAGCAAGCCCTAACGTTAAGGTGGCTCTAGCCACAGGAAACGCTATTTTGCTACCAACATAAAGCTCAGTCAGATTACCAAAACCACTCTCTAAAGGGACACCAAGATAAGGAGCAAGGTATGATTTCTTCACACCTAAATTCAATCCAAGCTGTGTAGCACCAAACTGCCAGGCATAGGAAGCTCCTAGCTGCGCCCCTTTTTCATCTAAATAGGAGAGTTTTGACCTAAGAAACTGATCTTTGAAAACACCATTAAAAACTTGGCGCCTGAACAGACTCAATGACAAGGTAGGATAGAAACGAGTTGATGTTAAATCGATCTGCGAATTAGGATAATGGCTTGCTTGCCCATAAAGAAGCGTCAAACGAAGTGTCTCGTTTTGCATCTCATCCATTAAGGGCACCGAGATGACGCCATACTGGCTGCCTAGGGCATCATCAGCACCAATCCAAGGAAAAGCTAAAACGGGCCTTAGCCGATACTTAGCTGGCACAGGTTTGCTCATGCTATTTTCTAGCTCAAACGCCTTTTCTTTTAGAGCTTGTTGCATAGGGCTCAAACCCTGTGCAAACTTCTCATCTTTGGCACAAACGACAAAAGGCATAGCCACCAGATCTAGGCGCAGTAGATGCTTTTTAGAGCCAGCAAGAACCCCAAGCGTTAAGCTGCCATCGTCGTGGCCAAGCATCTTGATAACAAGATCGGCTAAAACAAGCTTCTTTCTTGGCCTAGCGTTTTTATCCATCTCTAAAATCACATGACCATCAGCGGTAGCAACCAGCAGATAGAGCTGTTCTTTAGCTCTTGTAAGCATGCGGGCATCGGCGAAGTCCTTTACTAAAAGACTGAGCTTACCGCTTGGGATGTGCAAAGAAAAAAGGTTGTAGGTATCAACGAGCCCTCCAGGTGCTATTTCTAACAGCCAAAGGGTGTCATGGTCTGCCTCGCCAAGCACTCGCCAGTTTGTTAAACCATCACGATGAGCTTGGCAAAAAAGAGTTTGATTCTTATGAACAGTGCAGATACTTTTTTCTTCGAAGTTTCTCTTAAGCAGCACTAGCCCATCTTGATGCGGATAAAGATAATTCACCGCACCCTTAATTTTTGTTAGCAACCTTCCTTCTTGATATAGGTTTGTCGTCTTCTCTCCTAAAAAGTTAGCCTCTTCTGTTGACCAAAAGTGCATCCCGTTTTTATAGACAGAAAGCTCAAGGAACTGAGAAAGACTAGCAACTGGTTTTTTATCTTGGAGATAAAAACCTTGTTCTTTCTTCTCATCAAGAGCATAGAGATTCGCCTGGCTTTCCTCTTGTAACCAAATAAAAGGCTTTCCTTCTTTTTCGAAAAAACCTGAGACACTAGCAAAATTTTGCGCTTCATTTAATTTTTTACCTAAGAAAATGCCTGACGAACGAGCTAGCCAAAAGTTTTGACGCTCCTTTTTGTATTGCTCATAAAGATTGCGAGGATTTTCTGCCAAAAAATCAAAGATAGCTTGATCAAATGGCATAAAAGAACTCATAGGATTGAGCGAGAAAGGGTAATAAGTTGGCCAAGAATAGGTCTTTATTCTTGCTAAAAGCGACGCTAACTCACCAGGTTTGAGTTTTGCAAGCAACCAGCGGACAAAGGCTCCTGATGTCGCATAGCCTTCTAAAGCAAACTTTCCGGAGCTATAAAGATCATGAAGCCGGTCATAGCTTGGCCAGCTACCAGTTAAGCTATGATAGCGTTCCATACCAACTTGTATGTCTGAACCTGTTGAGACAGCGTAGGCTTCAGCCAGACCTTCAATAAACCATGCTGGAATCCAAGGCAGGTGGATGAGGCTTCCTGCAGGTCCTAAAAAATTATAGAAGTGCAAATACATCATCGAGTGAGCAAGTTCATGCCAATAAAGAGCTCGCTCAGGTCCATCGGTTTGCAGTTCAATGGCATCTGTAAGAAAATTAGCAAAAGAAGCATTGCGCGAAATTCCTGAGACAATAACGGGCAATAAATCTTGCCGCTTTATACCAAACCAAGTTTCAAAAAGGGGCTTTGCTCTTTCTAAAGAGCTGGCAATATAAGCCCCTTCACTAGCAAAACGGCTATCATAATAAACGCGAAAGCCAGAGGTTTGAATTTCTGCATAGGGAATACCTTGCTGATGGTGATCAAAACCAATAGGTAAAGCCCAAACCCTAAAGTTAACGCATAATAAGAACCACAAGTAAAGTCGCATCATTTTATAAGCCTGGCTTTATCCAAGTCCTCTGGTGTATCGATACCAAAAGAAGGATTTTTTGCCTCCACTAGTTTTATGGGAATATCATTTTCTAAAGCTCGCAGTTGCTCAAGTTTCTCTAGTTCCTCTAGAGAGCTTTTCTTTAGGCTACAGAACTTAGCCAACACTTCTGACTTATAGGCATAAACTCCTAGGTGCTGATAAAAATGGCTAATACTTTGATCTCTACCAAAGGGTATAGGGCTACGCGAAAAATAAATAGCTCTGTTACTTGCTGATTTAACTACTTTTACCAAATTTGCATCAAAAAAACGGCTTATGTCTGTACTTTTGTAATAAAGTGTAGCTATACCTATAGCTTTTTCTTGCTCTAGACTTTCTGTCAGTCGCCTAAGATCCTCAAGATTAGCAAAAGGCTCATCCCCTTGGACATTAAGTACATAAATAGGCTTATGCTTTAACGCCACCTCAAAAACGCGATCAGTACCGCTTTCATGCTGCTTGCTAGTCATCACCCATGGCAGTTGGTATTTTTCACAAACGCTTGCAACCTTTTTAGCATCACAGGCAATGACTATTTTGACACCAGTGGCAAGAAGTGGCTTTAAATTTTCATAAACGCGAACAATAAGAGGCCGTCCATTTAGATCTTGCAACGGTTTTTCAGGTAGCCGACTTGAAGCCAACCGTGCAGGTATGACGATGAGCCAGTGCTCATTCATTCTTAGTCTCCTTCGCAAAAAGCATGTTATAATTAATCGCTGGCGCGAAATGCAAAAATGGCAGTGTGGAGCCAAAAATATCGCTTCTAGCTTACTATAGTCGCTGGTGCGAATTTACGAAACAACCGCTAGCGCCAAACTCTAAAATGGCAAGGCGGCAATAAATCGCGACAAAGACAGTAACTTCAGTACGGCTAAGAGCGATTTTTGCAGCCAACACCGCCATTTTTGCATTTTGCGCCTGCGACTAATTATGCGCATCTAAAGCATAGGTTGGAAGCAAAATGAGAAAAGATCCTGAAGCTGAGTCGCGTTTTGATTTTTACTATGAAAAACTATCACCTCTTGCCGATCAGTTCTACCATTTATCAATTTTTGTTTGTCTTGATGTTCACGAGGCTAAAAATGCGGTGCTAGCTTTCTACGACAAGCTAGCTAAGAAAATCGAAGAGTTAGAAAAAGAAGGCTACCAACAACAGCCTGAAGTGTTTTTAGCTCATATCACAAAACAATTATGGGAAATTCTAAAAGAGGTACCAGCCAAAAGTAACCTTTTAGATTTACCCATTGCAAAAACTATCGGCCAGTTAGCCCTCTTAGAAAGAGCCGCCTTGGCCATGCTTGACTTTTTTGATTATCCTGTAGATAGCGTGTGCGAGATTTTAGCAATCAATACTCATAAGCTTGATGAAGTCATCGCCTCAGCTAGAGAAAAAATTTGCGACTTACAACTTGATCGCAGCAAGCTCGACGACAAGCAAAAATTATTCTTCTTTGCGAAAATAGCTGATTTTCAGGCTGATGAACTGTTAGAGCCTGAAAAAAACCAGTTTATTGACCTTTTTCGCTTAGATCAAAATAGATTGCTTGCTGAAAGCTATAAGAAAGCCAAAGGAACACTGCAAGTCGCTTTGCAAGAATGCCACTCTGACGAAATGATGCAGCATGTTATTCGCACGAAATTTCAAGACGATCAAACCTCTTTTACCCGTGAGAGTGAACAGATTGACAGTTTGAGTAAACAGGTTTTCAAAAGCACTTTAGCACGCCGCTTATTAATAGCTTTTTCGTTTATAGCAGCCATTGGTGTAGGAGTTTTTTATTGGTGGCCTAAGAAGGGAGCTAGCTTTGATGCTCTCAATACACTCAGCTATGAATCAGTTGCTATGAGCAAAGACGTTAATAACACAAGGCTTTCCCTACCTTCTAACGATGAAAACGAGATCCGCGATTTTATTGCCCAAGAGCCCTCGCTTTTAAAACCGAAAAATCTTCTTAAAACAACGGGTTGGCGAGCTGATGGTGCTTCTCTTATCGACTATTCTATAAAAAAAGTAGCCGTTGTACAGTACTCTAAGGAAAACAGTAATCTTAGAATCTTTCTTTTTTACTTTGAAGGCAACCTAAGCCGTTTACCACAAAGTGAACTATCTCACTTGGGATCCTTAGCTTTTCAGTCTTATGCTAATAGCCAAATGAACATGATTGTATGGCAGGAAAACGCTAAAAACCTTGGTATGTTATCAGGAACGATTAGCGTGCAAAATCTAGCCGAGATTGTCGTAGCTAGCCGCAGATAGTAAAAAAAAAGCCTCAGGCAACCCTTGAGGCTTTTTTTATCTTTATTTACCAGCGATTTTTATCGTTACCACCGCTATTGCCACCACGGAAAGGACGGCTGTCGCGTCGGCCTTGGCCGCCACCTTGGCCGCCACCAGAACCTTGGCGTTCTTCAGCGATATTAACTTTAATCACACGGCCATCGAGCTCACGACCGTTGAACATTTCTACTGCTTGGTTAGCGCTTTGACTATCTTGAAAGGTAACAAAGCCGAATCCACGGGAGCGACCTGTATCTCTATCTTTGATAATCTTAACTTCTTTAATCGCTCCTGCTTCAGCGAGGAAAGCTTCTAAACCACCCTCAACTGTGTTCCAACTTAATCCGCCGACAAAAACTTTGTTACTCATTTTGACGCTTACCTTAAAAAAATTAAACAATATTTAATGATAAACCAATTCTCCCATAGCCACAAGAGAAAGAACAGCCTACTATATCAACAACAGCTTGCACAGCTGTCTCAAACACATCACAGCAAAGAAGAGGGTTTGGGAGAAAACTTCGCAGAGCTTCCTCTCGCAAACTCTTATCTGAGAAACCCAGGGATTTAATGAAAGATAATTCAGTTAAGCTTTCCAAGCAAATACCGTGGCAATCTACAAATCCAAGCCTTTTTGGCTATGTTCAAGCTATTGGCCCAAATTTCTTAGAGCTTGGAGATCGGAAGAGC
>CALBMD010000261.1 GCA_937896265.1 uncultured Pseudomonadota bacterium | reverse complement strand
AGATTGTTGTTTTAGGTGCTGGTAATTTTGGTACCTGCCTGGCCTTGCATTTGGCACGAAAGGGTCATGCCACCCAAATCTGGGCAAGAAAAGAGCACATTGCGCGGGCTATTAGTGAAAAGCATTTAAACCCAGATTACCTGGCTGATCAAAGGTTGCCGGATAATCTGCTAGGATTTTCTAACTTTGATGCGTTAACTTCGAAGATTGAGATTTTGGTTGTTGCTGTACCGACTCAGTTTCTTCGAGCTGTTTTACCCCTTGCTTTGCCGTACCTTGCTCCTGATGCAACAGTAGTTTCTACTGTCAAGGGTATTGAGCAGAACAGTCTCTTATTTCCTTCACAACTTCTCGCTGAGCTTGGAGTTTTAGCTAAAGATATCTTAGTCTTATCTGGACCAAGTTTTGCTGCAGAAATTGCGCAACAGCTGCCTACGGCCTTGGCACTAGCTGGTCAAAATCAGCTGAAAGTCAAACAAATTCAAAGTTTGTTTCACACACCTAAGCTACGTATTTATTCCAACCGTGATCCTGTTGGCCTTGAACTTTCAGGAGCACTTAAAAATGTGATAGCTATAGCCGCAGGTGCTTGTAATGGTTTGGGGTTTCAAGACAATTCGAAAGCAGCTTTGTTGACTCGAGGGTTGGCTGAGATTATGCGTCTTGGTGTTACACTTGGCGCAAAAGAGAGAACTTTTTGTGGTCTAGGTGGCGTGGGTGATCTTTCTCTTTCTTGCTCTTCAAATCAAAGTAGAAATTTTCGTGTTGGCTTTAATTTAGCTATAGGTAGGCCGCTTGCCGAGATTTTAATGTCTTTGGGTTCTATAGCAGAAGGCGTGCAAACAGCTAGATCAGTATATCTACTAGCAGAAAAGCACAAAGTTGATCTGCCAATTTGCAGCGCTGTCTATAGAGTGCTCTATGAAAACGCCCAAATTGAGACTGTTTTTCATGATTTGATTCACAGGGAACAAAGCGAAGAATAAATCCTGATACAAGATCTACTTAGACAAGGTTTTCGTTGGCAAAATCCCAATTTACCAGATGAAAGAAGGCTTCCACATATTTAGGTCTTGCATTGCGATAGTCGATATAATAAGCATGTTCCCAAACGTCCCAAGTTAAGATTGGCTTGTTGCCTTTTAGAAGTGGGTTTAGGGCGTTGCCTTCTTGACTAAGGACAAGCTTGCCTGCAGGGTCTTGCGCTAAAAAGACCCAGCCAGAACCAAATAGAGCTGTTGATTTAGTTGTAAATTCAGCTTTAAACTGCTCAAAGCCGCCAAAGCTTGCTTGGATTGCTTGACTTATTTTACCTTTCGGTTCTCCACCACCTTTAGGGTTGATTGAATTCCAGTAGAAGGTATGATTCCATATTTGGGCAGCGTTGTTAAAAATAGGACCATCAGACTTCAACATGATTTCATCCAGGCTCTTACCTGCATGTGGGGTTCCTTGAATTAGGTTGTTCAGGTTTGTCACATACGCCTGGTGGTGTTTCCCATAATGATACTCAAGAGTTTCTGCAGAAATATGGGGTTTTAAAGAGTCCATCGAATAAGGTAGACTTGGAAGAGAAATTGTCATTTTTGTAGCCTTTCAATTAAGTGAGCCTTTTGGCCAGCTAATGGTAGCTGGTTATACCATGATTTTAACCTGGCTTGAAGCTGACAAAAAGATATCAATCAAAGGATTTGGATAGGGATGACAAAAAAAGCAGCAAGCAAAAGCAGTATTTCTAAAAACAGTACAGCTGAATATTTTGCTAAGAATTTACAGCAAGTCGGTTTTTCTTCACCTAGCAAAGCGGTTTTAACGACGCTAAAAGAGGCTGTAGACAATTCTCTTGATGCCTGTGAAGAGCATGGCATTTTGCCTGAGATTCTCATCAAGATTAAGAAGACCGGTAAGGGAACTTTAAAGAATACAGATCGACTTCTTATTAGTGTTGAAGATAATGGCCCTGGTCTTAAGGTAGATGAAGTGCCGATGGTTTTTGGAGAGTACTTAGCCTCATCAAAATTTGGCAAAGGCCGCTGCTCTCGTGGCCAGCAAGGCATTGGTATTTCAGCCGCTACAACTTGGGCAGTGCAGACTTCAGCTACTGGGGCTATGGTTTTGACTAAAACGAAGGGAGCAAGCAAAGCGCTTTCTTGCTTAGTAGTCAATGACTTGAAGAAAAACAAGGGCTTATTAAAGGATAAAAAGCTTTTGGCCTGGGAGAAGCCTCATGGCACTCGTGTTGAGTTTTTAATTGATGGCCGCATGCAACTAAATGGCGAGGGCGGAGTTTTAGCTTATTTGCGTGGCAATTTGTTGCTAAACCCACATCTTTCTCTTACTTATGAGCTACCCGAGATGGAGCCTGTTACCATCGAGCGCGTCAGTAAGGATATGCCCCAGATTCCTGAAGCTTCTTTGCCACATCCGCATACGATGAAGCTTGGTGAATTTATCTCTCACGCTCGCCTTTTTGGCTCCAAAAAATTTGGTGAGTGGTTAAAGACCGGTTTTTCCCGTGTTACTGATGCGGAGCTTTTGCGACTTATTGAAATTGGTAAGGCTAGCCAAAGCTTATTGGCAAAGTCAGTATCTAGTTTAGGCACTGAAGAGTTCGAGGCAGTTTTTTCTGGGATTCAAGAGATTGAGTTAAAGCAGCCATCAACTCAATCAGTGATGAGTATTGGGGAAGATGCGCTATCCTTATCAATTCAAAGGCTTGGTGAGATAAATCTCTTTGCTGTCGTTTCTAGAAAGCCGGCGATTTGCGACTTTAAACCCGTGCAAGTGGAAGTTGCAGTTGCTCGTCAGGCTCAATCGGCACAGGATGCAGATGAACCAGTCAGCGTGCTTCGTTTTGCTAACAGGGTTCCTTTGCAATTTGATAAAGCAGCATGTGCGATAGTGAAAGCTATTACGACGATCAACTGGAAAGCTTATGGTCTTAAGCAAAGTCGCAGTCTTTTGCCTAACGGTCCGTATATTATCGCTGTAAGTGTTATTTCGCCTTTCATCAAGTTCAAGAATGCTTCAAAAGAAACCATCGATGCTTCTGATGAACTAGTAGAAGAGATTCGTAAGGCTTTGCAGCAAGCTGGACAAAAGATTGCTAAGTTTTTGCGCAAAGAGTTAAAAGCTAGGGAGCTTGAAACAAAAACGCAGCACATTGAAAAATTTGGTCCTATTTTGGTAGCTAGTCTATGTCGGATAGTAGAGGCGAGTGAAGAAAGAAAAGCCTCAGCGAGCGAAGGTCTTAATAAGCTTTTGCGCAGTGAAAGCAAAAATGCTGAAAAAGAGCTTAGCTTAGTTGAAGAAAAACTAGAAGAGCACATTTTAAAGCAAAAAAAGAATCTTCGATTTTTTTCTGACGAAGATAAAGAAATTGAACAACGCCGCATTAAAGAAGAAGAAAAAGTAGAAGTCTCTTTGTAAAGAAAGAAATAATATTATGGTTAGATATGCTCTAAGAGATCAAAATGAAATCCCAAGCTTATCAATAGAACTTTGTGATAAAATACTTAGAGATTTGGAGCGCTCAAAAAGACCACTTCTTAAGGCAACCAAATGCTCGCTTGATAATGCCGTTTATTCAGCTGGCTTAGGCTACTTAACAGCAGGCAGTAAAAAAGTTTCCACCGAGCTTAATGTTTCCTCTGTCAAGAAGATGTCTAGAGCTATTTTTATGCTTGAAATTCTTCTGCGCAACATTAAGTCAGGCGGCGTCAATACGAAAAGGGAACTTTATTACATTTGCAAAGGTCTCTTACGCCAAAATAAAGAGCTCAAGCCGCTTGATTTTGACGAGCAGGCAGAATCAGATAGTATTATAGATTTTCTTTGCGAGATTTTAGAGGTTTATCGGGAAGAGCTTAATTGTTTTGCTAACGATCGCGGGGGCCAAACATACTCGCAACATCTTGTTGTCACAGAAACGCTATCTTCTGGTGAAGAAGCGGTTATCGATTTGTCAAAGTTAGGCACATCCCCTTTTATGCCCAAAAATCGACCACAAAATTTGACGCTATCGATGACAAAAAATATAGAATTCTGTCTTGTTGTTGAGTCAGAAGGTACGGCTAATACTCTTGTGGCAAATGGGATTACCAAAAGATATCCTTGCATCATTGTCGGTGCACAAGGTGTTCCTTCCAACGCTGTTCGAGGATGGGTCAAAAGAATCCAAGATCAGCTTTCTGTACCGATTTTCTTCTTTGGCGATTTGGATGCTTACACCTTACAAAATATTTTCAGGACACTCAAAGCTGGTTCAGCGGCTTCTTTAATTCGCAACAAAGATTTCTCAGCTCCAGATGTAAAATTTTTAGGTGTTTTACCAGAAGATATTAAGAAATATTCGCTTTTCTCTTATGACGTTAAAGAATCAGATGCTGTAGAATACCGATCTCTCAAAAAAGCTAAAGATGCACTAGAAAACGATCCTTTCTTTCAAAGTAAGCGAAATAAAGGTCTAGCTAAAATTCTCGAGTGGCTAATATCTGAAAAAAAACGTTGCGAACAGCAATCTTTTTTCAGTATTGATGGACGAGATCCTTTAATCTTTGAAAAAATTATTGTTGAGAAAATCCGCAGCGGGTCTTTTATTTAAGTGGCTTCTGATATTTAAGGCCAAAGATGGCAAGTTATTTTAGTGGCTTAGTCAGTTTTGAGCAAAAGTTAGAAGAGGTGTTGGCTAAAGGAGCACAAAGCCTTCAAGCTTGTTGTCTTGAGCCGGGATTTAAATACCTTTTAGCGTTTAATTTAACAAGTTCTCCTCTTATCTGGAAGCGCAGTAAAAAGCTAGTTATTGTCCTGCCTTTTGAAAAGCAGATTGCCGAATGGGCGCAGTATTTCACGCATTATCAAGAACTTTGGCGAGAAAAAACTTTTTGCATATGGCCCACTCATTTATTCTGGGGGCAAGACGGCTACCTTAATGAAGAGACGCGTAAAAAAGCTAGGATCAAAGAGCTCTCTCATATCTGCAATAAAGAAGCGAATAAGGTTATTTTCACGTCGCTTGAAGGGTTAAGTCAGTATACGACATTTTCTCTCATGCAGGAGAAAATTACAATTTTTGTTGGCCAAGAGCTTGATTTTGAGGTTCTTGTTCAATCGTTAATAAAGCTCGGGTATCAAGGTAGATCAAGAGTTGACGAGCCCGGTTCTTATGCTCTAAAAGGCGCAATTTTAGACTTGTTTCCATCGGATAGTAAGGACCCGGTGAGGATCGAGTTTTTTGACAATATAGTTGAGAGGATTCGGTTTTTTGATCAGGAAAGTCAAAAAACAAGCGCTAGTATTGATAAATATTTTGTATTACAAGCGCAGGAATTTTTAATAGATGCAAACGATTCATTTGTTCGCCAGAGCCTTTATGAAGAGCTTTTGCGGCAAAATCTTGATCCGCGGGATGTAAGCGGTATCATGCAAACATTTGCTAGCACAGGAAATTTTGCAGGTCTTGACTTCTATCGTCCTTTTTTAAGCAAAAGTAAAAAGAGTTTATTGGATCATTTGTTAGATGACGCTTTTTTTTACTTTCCACTTTCTATGGCAAGCGCTTTTGAGCATTACTTACACCTTGAAAAACAGCGAGAAATTGTTGAAGAGAAGCTATCCGGTTCGATCTTTCCGCGGCTTAGTTGGCATCATCTCAATTTGGCAGGGCTTGAAAAGCGACTGAAAAAGGCAGCTTTTGTTTTAGATCTCTCAAGCTCACAAAGTAACAGTGAAGTTTTTTGTTATCAAAAGCCAGCTAAGTCACCTATCTTTGGTGAGATAAAAAACGCGGTAAATGATCTGATAGCAACTGGTTCTCGTTTTATTATCTTTGTACCGAAAGATTTCGATTTTCTTGATGCTTTAATCAAGCTAGAAGAGCTAGATTTTCATTGCCAAGAGAAGAATGCTGAAGATTTATTTTCAACACGAGTACTTGTCAATGCGACAGATGCAGCCATAGGAGTTGTGCGCGCTGAACTTGCCGGAGATTTTTGGGATGCTGACTTAGATCTTTATTTTATCTCCTATACCTCCTTTTTTCCTCAAGTTAAAAAAGTTAAGAATGTCGCTAAAAAGGTGGCTAAAGCATTTTTTAAAGAACTAGCACCTTTAAAAAGAGGTGACTTTTTAGTGCATGATCGCCATGGCATCGGGCTGTGCCAGGGGATTTGTACTCTACTAGTAAACAAAATCATGTGCGATTTTGTGCAGCTAGAGTATCAAGGGGGAGATAAGATATATGTTCCCGTCGATAAGATCAAAGAGCTGAAAATATATGCTGGTTCAGAATTAAGTCAAACTAAGCTCGATAAGCTTGGTAGCAACTCCTTTACGCAAAGAAAAGCTAAAGCTAAGGCAAAAGCTATCGATATTGCTAAGGAACTATTAGCAACACATGCAAAAAGAAAGATGGTAAAAGCTAGAGTGCTTGGCCAAGCTCCCGCCATATATCATGATTTTGTTGATGATTTCCCATTTGCTGAAACCGATGATCAGTTATCAGCTATAGCCGATATCGAAGCAGATTTGCAAACAAACGCTGTTATGGACCGTATGATTGTTGGTGATGTTGGCTTTGGAAAAACGGAAGTGGCAATTCGAGCTGCCATGCGAGTGATTTTAGATGGATGCCAAGTGCTTGTTCTTGCTCCTACTACTATTTTAGCTGATCAGCATTATGATAATTTTTACAGGCGTCTTTCTCCTTATGGAGTAAATCTAGGCCTGCTAAATAGGTTTGTTAAAAAAAATGCTCAAAAAGAAACCATCTTCGGTTTGGCAAATGGTTTCATTGATATAGCAATTGGTACGCACCGTCTCTTATCAAAAGATATCAAAACAAAAAATTTAGGCCTTGTTGTTATCGATGAAGAGCAAAAATTTGGTGTTGTTCATAAGGAGAAAATTAAGGCTTTGCGGCTTGACGCCTCTATTTTAACTTTGACAGCCACGCCAATTCCCAGAACTTTGCACATGGCTACTATTGGGTTAAAAGATGTCTCCATTATAGCAACTCCTCCCAAAAATCGCCTTGCTATAAAAACGAGAGTTTCAACTCATAGCGACAAACTATTACAAGAAGTCATTTTTTATGAGTTAAAGCGGGGAGGGCAAGTCTTTTTTGTCCATAATAAGATTGAAGATCTTGAACGATGGGCGAATAAAATTTTAGATCTTGTGCCTTCTAGTAAGGTTGCCATAGCCCATGGGCAATTGCCAGAGCGAAGTTTGGAAAAAATTATGAGCGATTTTTCCAAGCAACGCTTTTCGGTTTTGATCTGTACTACTATTGTAGAGTCAGGCCTTGATTTACCTAATGCTAATACTCTTGTCGTCTCGCGTGCAGAAAATTATGGCTTAGCCAGTTTGCACCAACTAAGAGGCAGAGTGGGAAGATCATCTGTGCAAGCTTATGCTTATTTCTTTTGTTCTCCTAATATCAATGAAGATGCGCAAAAACGTCTTGATGCTCTTGTTACATATCAAGATTTAGGTGCAGGATTTCATATCGCCAATCAAGATCTTGACATCAGAGGTGTCGGCAACATACTTGGTTCTGATCAAGCTGGGCATGTTGAAGCTATTGGACTTGAGCTTTATAGTGACTATCTTGAGGAGACAATTCGCCAACTCAAGGGTCAAGAGTTAGAGGTTGTTTCTCCCTGTGAAATAAAAATAAATGCTCAGGCAATGATCCCAGCTAAGTATGTGCCCGATGAAACTGAACGCCTAAAACTTTATCGTGATCTCTTTGGGTTATCTAAAGAAGCTATTTCTGATTTTTCTCTTAAATTACAAGATTGTTATGGAGCAATACCTGAGTCAACAAACGTACTTCTAAGTGTCGCGAAATTAAAACTGACGTTAGAAGCAATTAAAGCTTCTCGCATTATTGAGCGCTTACCAGGAAAGTATGAGATTAGTTTTAATACCTTAACTGTTAAAGAAATTGAGCGCTTACAGGGTTTTTCTGTTAAAGCTAAGCAAGTAAAGTTAACATCTGAATTTAAACTACAGGTTGATCTTTCCACCTTGTCTTTGGCAACTAATGCTAAAATAGATAAGTTGGATCTTATATTATCTAATATAGCATTAAAATAAGTACTGTGGATTTTCATTATGAAAAAAACGTTAGGCTATAGTGCCGTGCTATTTTTTTGTATTGGTCTTGGTGTCTATGCTTGGAAGATTGCCAATACAGGCTATAACGAATTTTTATGGAATGATTCTGTGGTCAAGAGGCGGTTTTCTAAAAATAGTTTGTTAGTTGTTGGCGAAGAATCTATTGAACAAGCAGATATTGATTTTGAGATCGGTATTTTAACTAAAAACTTGAAATTATCGAAAACTTTTTCGAGTTCAGCTACAGAGAAAGAAGACGAGAAAAAGTTTGTTGAGCCACTTCGAGAAAAAGTTTTAGAGTCTCTTGTCGAAAGAAAACTTTTGTATCAATACTTGACCAAAGAAAAGGACTTTGCTCGGGTAAAAAAAGATTTAGAGACTCAATGCAAAAGAGAATATCAAGATTTTGTTGTAAAACACCCAGAAGATTTCCAAGAACAGGGAGCCAGGCAAAAGCTAAAGCAAAGAGTATGTGAGATGAGTATTGTTAAAAATTATCTTGAAAAGGAAGTATATCAGCATATAACTATCAGCGAAGATGATGCTAAAGAGTTTTACAAAAAGCATATCGAACAATTTAGGGCTCCTAATGCCACTTATATTCGTCAAATTGTTTTTGCTGACGAAAAGACAGCCAGGCGTACTGCCCCCTTGCTGAGCAAACAAAATTTTGTTGCTATGGCAAAGCAATATTCTATTGCGCCTGAAGCGGAATTTGGTGGCTATTTGGGCCCTATTTACGCGGGTTCTGGAATGCCACGATTTTATGATGTCGTGTATCCTATGAAAAAAGGACAAATTTCTAATATTTTGAAGTCAACTTATGGCTTTCATATTATTTTGATAATAGAAAAGGAAAAAGAACATATTCTTTCTTATAGTGAAGCCAGAATCAAATTGATAGAAAAGCTAAAGCAAATAGAAGAAGAGAAGGCTTTTAAAAAATGGGTCCAACTATCCTTGGATAGCATTCCTTTAAATCATCCCCCTAGGGCCTGGTAGCTGTTATGAGACAGCAAAAAAAGGACAAATTTCTTCAATAGCCTGTGTTTTTTGATCTAAAAACACTCCCCAAATAAGGGTGCCTTCTGTCGAAGAATTTGATTTTTGCAGAGTCATAAATTTGTCCCGACATAGATAGCTAATGCGTGCCAAAAGGCTTTGAGAACTTTTACTATGAATAGTAGCAGTGCAGCCAGGGTGACCAGCTAAAACAGCCTCGAAAAACATACCAGCATCTTGTGTTCTCATTTCCCCAACAATCAGTCTATCAGGTGCTAGACGCAGACTTTCTTGGAAAAGGCTTCGTAATGATAAGGCATATTTACCTTCTAGATCTGGTTTTTTTCCTAAAAGATGTATCCAATAGGGTGAGTAGGTAGGTAGCTCAGCGATATCTTCAATGATAACAACCCGCTCTTTTATACTAGATTCTTTTAATAGCTTGGTTAAAAGGCTTGTTTTCCCAGAGCCACTTGCCCCACAAAGCAGTAAGGGTTCTCTTTTTTGAAAGATAGATTGCACCTTATGCCATTTTTCGTTTGGTTTGAATTCTAAGTTATCAATATGGTAAAAGTAATGCCTGCGAAAAGATGCTATTGTCCATTTAGCTGCTGGTGGGATAATGAAATGCCATCTGAGTGAGAGCTGATTAAGATTAAGAATACCGCCTGAGCAGGGAAATTTTGGATCTAGCCTTAATCCTAGACCAATGGCGTACATTTGTAAATTTTGCATCATAGAAGTATGGTCGGTAAAAACAACTGGTCCCAAGCTATCGTTATGCGCTGTGCGAAAATGTGTAATTTCAGGACCGTTTAGAGTGACCTCAATAAGGCTAGGGTCACTAAAAAAATCGGCAATACGATCTAACCAAGTATGAGTCATAAGATATATCTACCCAAAAGATTCATAAAGTCAGTGTTGTCATTAAATGTTAAGGCGCCATCTTCTACTAGCTGCTTTGATCCTGAGGTGCTTTCGTTTTCTAAATGGTGCTTTAACACCAAAACTTCTTTGCCTTGATCTAGAGCGTAATTAGCAGTTGTCATCGTGCCTGACCTCATGCTCGCTTGCATGATGACAGTAGCGCGAGAAAGGCCGGCAATAATGCGGTTGCGAATCGGGTAATCAAATGGTTTCGTTTTTGCAGTGGGTAAACGTTCAGAGATAATTAAACCACCAGATTCCAAAATTTTTGCAAAAAGACTTCGGTTACCTTGAGGTTGAAGAGAGATCAAGCCGCCAGCGAAGACTACTACAGCTTGGCAAGAGTTGTGGCTGGCAAGAGTTCCCCAATGTGACGCAGCATCGCAGCCATAAGCACCACCGCTGATAGTAGCTATGAGATTATTATTTAAACACTGGCCTAAGGTGAAAGAAGAAGAAATGGCGTGACTGTTTGATTTTCGTGAACCGACTATAGCGATTGCCGGTGATTTAAGATGATGAGTAAAACCAATAGTACTAAGTGCTAATGGTGGATTCGTAATTTGCCGCAGAGACTCTGGATACTCTTGACAAATATAAGTAAGGATTTTGCCACCTGCTTCTTTAATGTCCTTTAGATAGCTGTAAATTTTATGAACTAGTAGCCTTTCTGTTATCTCAGAAGATTTTCCGTTCATACACGCTTCAAATTTTTTAAGTAGAGGCTCTATAAAATCTTGCCACTCAGATCTTGTCCATTTATCCCACCCAAGAATTTTTTCTGGCTTTTCGACAGGAAGCAGGCTGTTGATCCTTTCAGGATGTATATAACGAAAGACAAGTTGAGAATAGACATGAGCGGTAATCCAATATGGTTTCAAGATAGTTTCATGCATAAAAAACTCCTTCTCATTAACCCTAAGCTTTGTCGTAGAAGTCTTGAAGTGACATGTAGATCAAATAAAAAAAGAACATTGACTAAAAAGCTGCAGTCGAATTAAGGTTAAAAAAAGCACAAATATTCATTAAATGAGGCAAATTATGGTGAATTTGCGGATCATGCAGGCTTGGGTTTCAATGTTTTCTTTCATTTATTTGTCATTTAGTACCATTTTGTTGGCAAAGCGGACTCATCTTGTAGATGCTATCTCTGAGCCGGAAAATGGCACTGTGCACAGTCTTTTTATCGAAGTAGATGACGAAGGCGACGCAATAGCTCTTATTGCAAGTACTAAAGGGCAAGAAATTAGTTTTAGCTTTGATGAAGTAAAAGATACAGATGTTGTCCTTGCTCGTGAATCAGGCCTTGATGCTGTCAAGCTTAGGTGTGCCAACTGTACACCTGATCGTGGTGGTAATGTGAAATTGACATTCTTAAAAAATGGCTTGCGAAAAACTTATGGCACTAAGGATCTTCTCATTGTCAAAAACCAAGTTGGTTGGCATTTAGAGACTAATGATAGAAAAAGAATTGTAGAGCTCTTTTTAAAAGCTTCTTACTTGCTTTGGGTGCCGATTGGTATTGAAGATGTTATTTATAAATTTAAAAAATAATAGGCTCTATTAGAGTTTTTCACGCCCAAGACGGTCACCAATTTGTACCTCTTTTGTATTAGCAATAATAAGAGCTACTGACCCGACGGGGGTGGTATCGACAATCTTGACCCTGCCTACCTCTTGGTCTTTTAGTTCTATGCCAATTGGATGGCTAAAAGCATCAAACTCGCTGTTTTCAAATATTTTTAAGACTTGGCCAACTTGCATACCAGCGCGGCTTCCTTTGCTTACGAAGACCAATTGACCTAGGCCGCCATAGCCGCGGCCATCTTCATCAAATCCAACTATATCAGCTTTGATATTTGCGATAGGCCCTTTGCTCTCGTTATCATAGATGTGCTGGGTGTTGCGATAAGGGACGAGAATATCTTCTGGCGCTAGTGGTAGACGAGTAGTTAATGTTTTACCAACTAGATAATTGCCTTCGTGCTTATCAAGGCTTACCTGCGCAACAAATTGATAGATAAATCCGATAGTTTCTCCGCTATTGTCGGTCACTTTTTTAGAAAATCGAAGGGCTGTATAGCGTTGTTTAATAGCGGGTTTTTCGCTGCTAACACAGATAAATTTCATCTTTTCTGAAATAAGCTCTTCACCATTTAAAGCGCGTTTAACGGTGCAGCTGGCAGCAATTTCATTTTCAAAAATAAAACCAGGAATTACCACGGAGCGTTTATTTGCAACGCTATTGTTTGCTACAAGAATACTATCTGACTGCTTTTTTAACTCATTTGGAGTAATAATCTGTATCTTTGCTTTTTCAAATGAAGATTTTTTATCAGAAAAATATTTGGACATAAATTTCTTATAGTTCTCATCTTGATCAATAACAAGTTCTTGATCACTGCTTGATATTTCAAGCAGTGGCGGCTCTATGTCGTTTCCTTTATAAAATCTAAGCCGCATACCAGGCCAGATGACATGAGGATTTTTAATGTCTGGATTGAGCGACCAAAGCTTAGGCCAAAAATTTCCATCGTCGATCAATTGTTCGCATAGTTCAAAAAGCGTATCGCCATATTGAACAACATATTCCTCAGGAGCTTCTTGAGGAGCCAAATCTCGTCTTAAACCAAAAGATTTTTGGCCAAAAGAAATTGTTTCAGGAGAGAGGACCTTTGTTTCAGGTGAAACCTCAGGAGAAGCTTCAGTCTTCAAGCTAGAAGATGCCTGGTTTTTCATAGAATTTTTGATGGGCGGTTCTTCTGGTGTTTTGTTTTCGAAGCCTGGTTTTGATAGTTCTTGCTGATCTTTTGTCGTTTGAGAAGCATTGGAAGCTGTCTCGTTTGTCTCTATTTGCTCTGCCGATATTTCTGCATCAGAAAAATCCTCTTCACTTGATACATTTTCTTCATCAGTGGTATCGTTTGCCTGCTCTTCTTCGTCTAAAGAGGCTGTTTTACAAGCGTTAAGGGTGCTTACAAGAAGTAATGTAGCAAAAAGATATCGCAAGTTTAGCTTCCTCTAAGAGAAGTCGTGCGAAAGCTCGACTAGGAGTTGTTTTGCTTGTTCAGCATGCTCTTCATAAGGGTGTTCGGTGACAATTTCTTTTAGTCTTTTTCTTGCTTGGTTTGTTAGCCCAAGCCCAAGTTCTGATTTGGCAATATAAAATTTTGCAGCTACAAAATGATCGCTTGTTTTATAAACATCGATGAATCTCTCAAGAGATTGTTTTGCATTCTGATATTCTTTCAGTGCATACCAACATCTGGCAATCCAAAACTTTGGTTCACCTTGTGCTACTTGGTCGCCAAACTCTTGATCTAATTTTGAAAAATCAAGATAAGCATTTCCAAATTTTCCTTCTTCAAAAAGATTTTTTGCTTCTAAGATTTTTTTCTTATAAATAGTAACCACTTCTTGATCAGTAATCACTACCGCTTCAGTCATTTGCACGTGATCATGATTTTTAATTGACTCTGGAAGAAGATCTTTATTTGTAGATGCCAATGGTTCTGCTTTTGGTTTCTCTTTTGGCGTTGAAGGAGGCTGGTATTTTTCTTGCTTATCCAACTTTTGGGGGTGGGTAGCTTTTGGATTGATTTGGAGAAGAAAGCCTTCTTCCAAAAGCGCTACTCGCTCCTTAAGTGTTAAAACTTGCTCTTCCAACTCTTGCACTCTGATCCATGTCTTAGCTTGCTTGAATTCAAGAGAATCGCCATCAGAAAAACCAGATGCGGTAGCTGGCATTTGCGGTTTTTCTTTGGCTTCTTTGGCAAGAAAAGAAGCGCAACCTGTTGTTAAAATAACGAGATAAATTCCAACTCTTTTGAGAGATTGGTTTTTCTTTAAGATGGGAAGGGCCATCTTTTTTTCCTTATCTTGTGCTTGCCATATTATATCAAGCTCAAAATAGAAAAGAAAACATGCTGCTTTAGCCTAGCAGGGCTACCGCATCTAAATTGCCTTGACGACTAGAAAGCAACGCAAGGTCTGGA
>CALBMD010000260.1 GCA_937896265.1 uncultured Pseudomonadota bacterium | reverse complement strand
TTAGCCAAGATGACGGTTTTTGTACGTAATCCTTACCGCTCCCCAATTCGAGAGCATGACAGTAACTCAGATCCGCGATACAATTACTACTATGCAAGAAAAATTTGACACAAAAAATCCCTTCTTAGAAAAGATGGGGATTAAGATCATCGACTGGCAAGATGGTTCCTGTATCTTCGAGATGCCTATTCAGCCTTGGCATCTTAATCGAACTGGAGCGCTGCAAGGTGGTGTTGTTTCAACCCTCGTTGATGCTGCCTGCGGCTATGCTGGGTTTTATTCTCCTCCAGGCATGCCTGAAATCCACGGTGTGACAATTACGCTTAATGTAAACTTTGTATCGAGCGCCAACTCAGGCATCCTTTGCGCCAAAGCCCAGCGGGTAGGAGGCGGGCGCAAGATTTTTTTCAGCGTTGCTCAAGTTCATACTGAAAGCGGTGTGTTAATTGCTTCTGGGCAAGCTTCCTTTAAATACCGTTCCCCACATCCCTAGATCTTAGCTGTGCTGCCTAAGAGTTTTTCAATAGCCTTAAAATAAGAGCGAACACCAAGGCCTACGACTTGGCCTTGACAGACATCCTTAATCACTGAGTAATGACGAAACTCTTCTCGTTGGTAAATATCAGACAAATGCACTTCAAACACCGGCATCTGCGGTGAAGCTATTGCTGCAATAGCGTCGCGCAGAGCATAGGAGTAATGGGTGTAAGCCCCAGGATTGATAACGACACCGCGTACTTGGTGACGATGCTCATGGAGCAAGTCGATAAGTGTACCTTCGCTGTTTGATTGGAAGATGAGAAGTTCACCGCCAAAGGTATTGGCAAATATAGTAAGCTCTTGATTTAGCTCGGTTAGTGTCATGGTGCCATAGATCTCGGGCTGACGCTCCCCAAGGAGGTTTAAATTTGGACCATGAAGGATTAAGATCTTTGTTTTCATGAGTTACTCTTGAGCAATTGTGGTTAGTCCAGGAGACCATTGACGTGGATGGTACTCCGCATCCATGCTAGTGTGTATAGAATATCAACGCGCTCGACATGGGAGTCAAGAGCTGTCAACTCAATATAGCCCTCTACTTCCCGAATACGAGTAGAAAAATCACGAATTCCAATTTTGTTGCTGATAACGTCCCACATAACCACAGCAACTGACAAGCTGGCGGCCATGGCTGCTGTAGCTGAACCAACTAGCGGGATGATTCCAAGGTAAGTACTGGCAGCCCAGATAAGGTTGGAGATAGAGTTGACAGCCCAGATACGCTGCTCGTCTTTACTCTTGATTTTTTGGGCATGAAGCAAGGAACCTGCCAGGATTGCTCCTAATAAGATACCCTTTTGCTTGGAGGTAAAGAGCTGAGCAATGCTGTGCTTGGATGTTGCTAAGACGAGGTTGCCAAGTGCGAGTGTCTGTTCATTGACATCTTGGTCAGCCCAATATTCAGTATAAACTCGGACAACCTGGGCAGCTGCGGCAGCTAGACGAGAAGTATTATGGGGACAGAGCTGCTCCATGAAACTGATAAGGGTGTTGGCAGCGACTTCGACGGTTAAGATAGCACCAGCACTATCTTTTATTCCTGGGAGGACGGCCTCTGGGGCGTAGAGGATAATTTTAGTGACAAGATCGCTGCGATGAGCAATGCCCATTGCAATAGCGAGAGCAGCTGCAGCAGTGGTGCGATCATACCATTTTCGGCGGAAGATTTTCCAGTAAACCTTGCCTGAACGTAAATGTCCACGGACATCTTTCCACAAAAGTTTGATAGGAATCTCAGCTAAACGCTGTACTAAAGCAATGAATTGCTCTTTGGATAGGCTATCAAGATACCTAGGGGTAAGGTCAGCAAGGCATGCATGTTTGCCACCTTCGAAGGCAGGAAATTGTACAGGCTTAGTCTCTATGATTTGAGGGAAACGAGGGTCATTTTCCCCTTTGGGGCGAGACTTCTTTGCCTTACTTTTTGAGGAAGCAGAGGAGGTTTCGTCAAATGATGGCAATTCTGCTGCAATACCAGTTGCCTGCTCTTGGATTAAGAGTTCCTTCACAGCCTCAAGCTTAGCTCGATAGGGGTTTATCTCGCTTGAGTCATCAGCATAGGTTACTGTAGGCGCAAGCAAGATGAACCAAGCAATGAGCAGGTACTCTCTTGCCATGACTATTCTCCTGGTTGATTATTGATTTAACCTTGGACTTTTGTGGCGACACTTGCTAGTAGGAAATGGAAATCCAGGGAATATCAGATCTTGATATGGAAATTATGAATAAAAAAATATGGAAGGTGGCGCCAAGTTATAAATTCTGCTTATGGTAAGCAAACTTGTTGTAGTTCAATGAATCCAACATCTTATGAATAGCATTCTTGTTCATAGAGTTGCATCAAGAATATGTTTTTTTATCCCGACAATCCTTTTCAAGGAGAAAGCTTACTTTGCCGATAAGAGTCCTGGGTTTAACCCGGAGGGTTCATGTATATCATCCGACTATTCTTATTATTTGGTTTATTAGCTTGCGAAACAGACGGTACTAACTACCGCACACCTCTTACTCTCACCCCTCCTGGGGGTATTTCGCAAGATCAGGCCGACGAGATAGCTAAAAGGCAGCATCTAAGCATAGATCTCAGCGCTTTCGACCTAACTAACTACACTGGTAAAGTCCAGATCTACGTCGAAGCCACCCGAGGTGAGCCAGATCTCCCTATTGCCAATGGTGCATACACCCCAGCCACTTCTTTACTTGTACCCCTCGACGTCACTTATGACGGCGGCCCCTGCAGCGTCGAAATCAAGCTTACTCAACAAGGCAAGACCCAAGCTGCCATTGGCAACATCCTTGCTCCCACTTGCCTAGGGCAGGTGGTTATCACCCCCAAAGACCTAAGCTTACAGCCTCTCTACACCATTGCTATACAGCTAGAGGCAAAAGACACAACCATCTTTGAACCATCCTTTGCTCTCTCCAGCAACAAAGTCTCCTTATATAGCACAGAAGAAACAAGCCATAACCTTTGGGAAGTCTCTATCCTGACCAAAAAAAATAAAGAGCCGTACCAGCTCCTTATCGAAAGCGGCGCCCATTGTGGCAAAGTAACGCTGCCCCTCATTGGCACTTCTAATGCGTCTGCAGAGCTCACACATGCTTACTGCAGCCGCTAGATTGACTTAATTTCCAGAGATTACCGTTCTCTGAAGCCTAACTGCTCTCTCACTAGCTGCATTATTCAATAGCTTCTCAGAAAAATAATTGCTGATCTTTTGGTAAAGATGAAACCTATTGCTAGCTCCATGTCCATCTTTTAGATAGCTAAAATATTCAATATCCACCCCTTCTGATACAGCCTTATGTAAAAGCTTATGCACATGCTGCTCAACAACTACAGGATCATGGCTGCCATGGATCATCAACAAAGGCGATTTTAAATTTTTCACATGGTTCAGAAGACTAGAAGCAGCAAACCCCTCTGGGTTGCTATCTGGGGTCTCCATATAGCGTTCAGTGTACATAATCTCGTACAAAGACCAATCACACACCGCACCACCTGCTACCCCTGCCTTAAATACATCCGTGCGCATCATAAGGCTAGCAGCCATAAACCCCCCAAAACTCCATCCAAACACTCCCAAAACGCGATGCATCAACATAAGGAAGATCCTTGAGATATTTCACCCCTCGCAACTGATCCTTTATAGCCACTTCTCCAAGATTCTTATGAATCTCTTGTTCAAAGGCTAAACCACGGTTAGCTGACCCTCTCGAATCAAGCATAAAGACGATATAACCTTGCCGTGCTAAGTCATGGTCAAAAAGCGTAGCTCCGTAGTGGTAGGTGCGTCGCACAAGCTGTACATGAGGTCCGCCATAGACATAAACGATGGTTGGGTAAGATTTACAAGGGTCAAAATCCCTGGGGACAGTGATGCAACCATAGAGATCATGAGGGCATTCATCATCACCAGCAAGCACTACAGGAGTGGTTGTCCCGAGATCTTCTGTATGCATACGGTTCTCTGCTACATAGCTATATAGCTTTTTACCGTCTTTATCTAAGAGGTTAAACTTATACTCCACTTCTGGGGTGGAAACCTCATCAAGAAGATAAGCTTCATCCTTACTTCGTCTTACTTGATGTACCCCTTGTTCTGTGGTGAGCTGGGTGAAAGTTTGTGTTGTTAAATTTAACCGATAGTAGTGCTGATCTCTCGGATCACTAATATTAGCGTGGAAAAAAAGATTTTCCTTATTAGCATCTAGACCACCTAGATCGCTAATTTCCCAAATCGCCTCCTCGTCAACTAGCGGTGTAACCTCTGATGCCTTAAGATCCACGATATAAGGATGCAGCGCCCCTTTATTGCGGGAAAGAATAACCAGCTTCTCATCATTAATAAACAATGGCGCATGCTGTGGTTCTAAATACTTATCATTTGTCTCTGCAAAGACTGTGCGAATTTTTTTGCCTGTTTTTGCGTCAAATTGTTTGAGCTTGTGGCTTTTTTGATCACGGGGGATAACACTGATATAAAGGTGTCGGCTATCAGGGCTAAAGGTAATCCCAGCTAAGTAATGACTTGGGTTTTCATCCACCCAAGTGAGCTTCTGTGTGGCTAAATCATAGATCCCAACCTTAACCGTGTGGCTATCCATGCCACACATCGGGTAGTGAATATAAGAAACATCACGAGGACGAGGATCTATCCCTACCATGGGGTACTTTGAGACTGAGCGTTGATCCATGCGATAAAAGGCAAACTTGCTAGCATCTGGCGCCCAGAAGATCCCTTCATGGATTCCAAACTCCTGTTGGTGGACCGCACCACCGTTTGTCACACCTTCAGCGGTGTCAAATGTAATTTGGCTAGTAGCTTCCCCAATGCTTAGATAAATATTTGCCCCTACTTGGTAAGCGGCCTTGTCAGTCCCAGCTAGGTGCAACTCTTGGGCTTCCTTCTTGAAACGGATAAGAGTTTTTACACTCTGAGAGGTCGTATCAAAAGATATAGCTCGCCCTTCAGTGATAAAACGCAACTGGTTAGTATCAAGCCACTCCAAGTCTGGTAGACGGCCCAAGCTATCGATACCAGCTGCATTAAGAGCAGTATTCAAAGAGCTTAGTGTGAGCACTTCGGTTGTTTGGCCAACTAAATAATGTTTAACAAGGCTATTAGGGTTGTCGGGAAGTGTATAGCTTAAAGCATGATCAGCTGTTACAGCCACATTCTGTAATTTCTTGATCTTAAAGTTATGACCCGTGATTTTTTGTAGATCTGTGGATCCTGCTCGGGCCAGAGCAGGGTATAAAAACAGTAACACTAAAAAAAGCTTAGCCATTTATCCCTCCTTGGTGTTTAAGTTGAAGGTGTTATCTCGTAGAGCATGGGGCGTCAAGGCTTTGTTTTATTTCTTTTTCGCCACTTAGCAACTTGAAGAACAGCCTGGTTATTTCGTATGTTTGGAGGTGTTATGCAGCTTGGTTTGGTGAAACTTGGGATCATAGGAGCGATGTTGACAACAAGCATAAGTTGGGCAAAACCCAAAGCGGTTTATATTCATTTTGATGTCAATAAAACGATCTTAATGAGTGATTCAGTAACAAAAAAAGATGCTGAGGCAGTAGCAGCCGAGTTGATTTCTAACCTGCCTGAATTGCAGCTAGATTGGGATGGTAAAGGGGTACAAAGCTATTACGATTATGTGGCATCAACAGCGAAAAGCCAATTTCCAGGTAATGATGAGACAAGCCGCAATCAATATCGTACAAAGCGCAGCGAACTATTGAGCCATTTCTTCACTGATCTAAAGAAAAAAGGCACTCAGAAGCAGCAGCAAATTGCCTTGGGCTTAAAGAGTGTGATATCTGCGCGTATTGTTGGGGTACAAAAGGCCTTTGGGCTCTTTGTTGAGTCTTTTTTGCAAGCTAATGAAAAGTGGCAGATTGATGTGAAAGTGCTTTTGCGTACTTTTGGCAATGACCTAGCAACGGTTAAGCCAGAGATATTGCGCTTGGCTGGTTCCCATATCGTAGCTGATGGTGAGTTTCGCCAAGGCCAGTTTGTTTTAGATCAAATGGCCCATCCTCGAGAGGATTTTGGCTGGGTACTTTTACGCAGTAACGCTAAGATTCTCACTATTCAGGATGACTTTGAGCTTTGGAAAAATGATAAGAAGCGTAGCAAATCAGGCAAACCAATGCCACTTTATGATGATATCCTATCGATTTTCTTTGACGATAATATCGAAGCTAAAGGTGATAAGTTAGGGGAAGTTAGAGATATTGTTTTTCCTTACTTGGTTGCAAGCGGTGGAGGGATACTGCCTAAAAACTTGCTCGGCAAAAACCTGGTGGTGGCTGATCCGCTACAAGTTATCCTCGACGAAGATTATTTTATTAAGCGCTATAATGAATGCTGTGATGCTCTTGGGTTTAGCGAGATGAAGCTACCACTTTAATAAGATTTTGAATATTTTGCTACTTCTCCAAATGTCAATGTTTGGCTCCATTCGTGAGCCACAAAACACCAGCCAAGGCTCCAAAGATCAGTGTAATTTGCCCCGCTGACATTTCTCCTGGTCGGTGGTCGTTGAAATTCGGGTCCGTTTGCAGTTTTGCTTTCAACTCCAGGGAAGCCTGATTTAGCTTCTGGTCGATTAAATCCAGCCGTTCCAGCGATTTGA
>CALBMD010000259.1 GCA_937896265.1 uncultured Pseudomonadota bacterium | reverse complement strand
GAGCGCGCAGCTCCCCAGAACACCGTCTTATGCCAGGCTGCTATGACAAACTAGCAAGATAGTTTCTAGCTAGAAACTATCTTGCTATGATTACGATGGGAACCGCAATAGGGTTTGGGGATATTCCCGCCTGGATATTCTACCGCTATTTTTAGATAAGCTACTTCTAGTCTTTTAAGTGGTTTTTCTTTTTGATAGACAAAGAGCATTTATTCTTTTAAAAGAGCTATAGAATCTGAATAGCATTTTATTTTTATACTCTTATCTCGGGGATAACATGGCTTCAGTAGAGCTGCGGCCTGGTGACACCTTAAATATTGTGTGGTCATCAGTCCAAGATACGCCCTTAGGGACCAAGGAAGTTGAGTCTTCGTTCGCTTTTAGCTATGAAGAACTACTACAGCGTCTAAAGGCCAGAGGTCAGGCTGGTAAATCAAGGCGATCAGGTACAGTTGGGGCTAAATTTAGCCGTTTTGTTGCTCTAGCAACCAATGCTATCCGCAAAGGCAAGTGGTCAACAGGTGCTGACTTGACAAAGGGGAGGTCTTTGTTAAGCTTTTGGAACGTCTTGCAGTTCTCTCTGTCTATGATGCTAAGGACCTTACGGAAAATGCTCGACAATCTCTGGTTGAATTGTATGATAATAAGAGCACTTTAGACCAAGCCCAACGCTCTCAGCTCAAGCTAATTTTAGATACCTTGAGTATCAGCGTAGTGGCCTCATAGAGGAATCTCTTGGAGAAATTTCGCATACAGGGCATCAATCATTTAGGCATGGTCCCTAAAGATATGGCTCAAGCAAGGCGTTTTTTCGGTGATATTCTTGGGCTTGCTGCTATGGGTAGCGAGATTGTTCCTCAACAAAAAGTGCAGGTTAGTTTTCTTGATTCTTGCAATAAAGACGCTAAAACAAATCTAAGCAGCGGTCGTTTGGAATTGCTAGAACCTCTCATTGACGATAGCCCTATTGCTAAGTATTTAGCTAAGGGTGGTGGCATCCATCATATAGCGCTTGAAGTCGATAATATTACTGCTGCCATTGCTCATCTAAAAAATCATAGCGTTAAAATGATAGATGATGAACCAAAAATTGGAGCTCATCACACAAAAACAGCTTTTGTGCATCCGCATGCAACAGGTGGTTTTCTCGTCGAATTGGTGCAGACTCTATAGGCGGCTAACACATGCGTAGACTTCTGTCGAAAGATCCCACTTTTGGCTTGTTTTTGGCGTTTGCCTTGATGTTAACTAGCGTGCCTGTTACAAACTGGCTGGAGACAAGGCGTCTTGAGCTGCAAGAGCTTGGGCTTTCCTATCAAAGAGCGCTCTTTGATACAAGGAGCCTTTTAGCAACTCAAGCTTTCTTGCTGTTTAAAGATCCTTTTTTGGCTAATCCTCTAGGGGGTGAGCTGGTTAGCGGTTTACAAAAGCGTTTAGTTAGTTATTTGAGCGCCAGTGAAACCGATAAAATCACTATTTATGATGCCAGTTGCCACCTCGTAGCAACAGTATCGAGTAAAAATCTTAGCTCAAGCCCTTGTGAGATAGCTAACAAACGCAGTTTTAGCTGGCAAAACGATGATGGTGTCTTGAGTTTGAGCCTTTGGCGAACTCTTGATTTGGGCCAAGGGCTGAAATACCAAGTAGCTGCTGAAGTAGCGCTAGATGAAAGTTGGCTTATTCTTTATCCTGAATTCAGCAGGCTCATGAAACGTTTTGATTTTGAGCTTGGGGCGATTGATGGCGAAAGTGGTTTGAATCATGCTGTGCTAGTAGCTGAAGGCAAGACGCCAAGCGGTCCATTTGTCGCCGCTCTTTTTTCTAGAAGCTGGCCTGTCATCAAGTTAGCCCCTTTGCTTATCTCAACACAAAAAATAGCAAACATCTTTTTTATACCTTTTGCTCTGCTTAGCCTGCTCTTTGCTCTAGCAATTGCTCAAAGGCGGCGTTGGCAAATAGAAGATGAAAAGAAGGCCCATGAAGGGATGCAGCAGTGGCTTAAAAACATTGATCATCAAAAGCTTTTAGCTATGGAAGATACTAGCGGTCCTCTTGCTAACCTTAAGCAGACTATACGCATGGAAGTAGGCCGCCTTACTGGAGAGATTAAACAACAACAAAGCACTATTATGCATATTCAAGAACAATTAGTGCAATTTAAGAAGTATGCAGAAGAAGCAAAAAGGCGTCTTTTAGATTATGGGGAACATGAATCCCTGGCATTACAGGTTAAAACTAGCGCTCTAGTGTTTGCGAAAAATTTAGAGGAATATGACAGCCAGCTAGAAACTCTAGCAGAGCTAGTGCGTATCAAGATGCTTAAAGAATCAGGCGAGCTTTTTAAGGTTCTTAATACCTGGAAAAAAGCTGTTCAAGAAAAGGGAGCACGCAAGTTCATGCGCTCCTTATATGAAACTATTGATGAAGCTTCTGGCCAAGACCAGTTGACAGTCGCAATTTGGCAAATCTCCCAGCTAGCTATGGGAGTAAGTGAGGCAGCTATTCAGTGCTCGTTGCGTATGCATAAGTTGCGCCCAGCTTATCAACGCTATAGCAAGATTCTTACTGGTTGGTATGCTTTGGCTTTAAGCGATACTTTAGATAAAATGCCAGATTATAAACTGATCCAATGCCTAGAAAGCGCTTATAAGATGCATCAAGGGCATCCTCATAGAATAGGGTTGACTTTTGCTGATAAAACTAGATTGGCAATGTTTGTGCCAATTCGTAGCTCTGTATTAGTGGCTGGTTTATTTCATATTCTAAACTATCTAGCCAAACTGGAAGTAGTTGATGCCTATGTTGGAGCTCGTCGTTCGCAAACTAGGGGTTATCTGACATTTGCTTGTCAACCGAAGATAGAAGTTTCTCAGCTAGACCGAGACCTTGAGCTGGCTCGACTGCTTCTTGAATCTTATAGTTTCTCTTGTTCTCTATTGCCAAGTGATGATGGGCGATTGATTGTCTCTGTCTCCTGGCAGCCTGAAATGTCATTGGTCCGACCTCGTCAAGAGCCGAATCTAACAATTTAAGCCTTGGGTGATTTGGATTTGCTTACGTTCAGCTCGGCTGGATGATTAATAGGCTTTAATTTCAATGGCATACTATTTTCTTCCGCAAATATTCCTTTAACGGAAATTTTTTCCCACCGATAGCCTCCACAGAAGCCAAGGTTTTTTAACCGGTGGGGCAACTGTGGGTATTATTGATCAAGTAAAATCTGTTCTAATTATTGAAGACGATGAAGCTTTGCGCAATATGCTCATCAAAGTACTCATGGATCTTCAGATAACAAAAATCGATGCCTGTGTCGGGGGTCAAGAAGGTTTTGATAAAGCTGCAGAGAACTCCTATGACCTTATTATGCTTGATTGGATGGTGCCTGAGATGACAGGCCTTGCTGTTTTAAACAGAATTAAAAGATTAGAGCGCTATTTTTATACGCCAGTTTTGGTTGTTTCTGGGATGCTTAAGAAAAAAGATTTTACTATTCTTGGCGATTTTCCTTTATGTGCCTTAATAGAAAAACCTTTTGATACTCATTCTATGTCTAGGCGAATTCAAACTTTAGCTGACGAAGCAGCCTGGTACGAAAAACAACAAGTTATTATCTCTCAGCTAGTCAATCAGATCGGCGAGGGAGATGACAAAATGCTTGGTAAGCTCACTGATTTGGTTACTTCTTCACCAAACCCTGGACCTCTTGCCATGATGATAGGGCGATTCTTGCGTGACAAAGATTGCTTTGATGATGCAGAGGGGATGTTTAAGATTGCATCTCAGCAAAAAGATACTCAGTTAATGGCCTTAGGTGAGCTTGGTAAGACCTATCTATTTTCCGGTAAAAATAAAGAAGCAAAAACTGTTCTAATGAGAGTATTAGAAGCTTCTCCTAATAATATTGAACGTCTTTGTAATCTAGGAAATTTGAGCTTAAAAGAAATGGATACTGAAGGAGCGGATGCTTATTTTTCTAAAGCTCAAGAGATCGATAAAAAAGATGAGCATGCTATTCGCGGCAAAAATCTCATGTTTAATATTAAAGAATACATGCATGAAAATGAGCAAATACCAGCTAGTTATGCCAGCCTCTTAAATGCTATTGGCGTTAGTTTTGTGCGCGCTGGTGATTTAGAAAAAGGAATCGAACACTATAAATCAGCATTGGAATATATTGAGGATAAAAAATCCCAGGCAAAGCTATCTTTTAATCTTGGCCTTGGCTATGCAAAATGGAAAAAGATTCCTGAATCTATTGATTGGTTTGAAGGTGCTAAGAAGCTTTTGCCAGACTATGAGAGAGCAGATCACTATGTGCAGTTGCTTAAAGCTAAACAAGCTAGTGAATTGCCTCGCAAGGGTACCAAGATCGAAGAAGAAGAACGTACTGATTTGGTAGATAATAATTTTTCACCTGCTACATCAGATGATAGATCAGATGATGCTTCTGGGGAGGAGGATATTGATGATTTCCTTCGCGGGGATGAAATGGAAGATGAAGATGATGCGCTCATTGTTGAAGAAGAGGTAGATCCTAAAGGAACTGAGGATGAAGAGGAAGAATCAAAAGCTTATTTGATACGTGCTTCGCCTTATTCTGAAAAATTGTTTGATTTTTTGAAAAATATCGGAAATTTTCCTTTTTTTCAAAACAACACTTGCCCCTCATTCTATCTATTTGTCCATTCCCACAATA
>CALBMD010000258.1 GCA_937896265.1 uncultured Pseudomonadota bacterium | reverse complement strand
GAGAGATTTTAAATCTCGCTTTAACATCAAAATCTATTTTGCAGGATACTCTTAAGAGTCAAGATTTTCGCAGTGCTTTTTTACTTCTAGAAAAGAACTACTTCGAATTTAGTGCAGACAACCTAGTTTTATTGCCAAATCATTGGCTGTTTTCATTCTTGTTAAGATGTGAATCCCAAGATTGATATTCCAGGATTTTGCGAACACTTGGTTAAGTGACCTTTGCAAGCTCTTCAAATTAAACTACCAAGATGTGATGATTTTGCCGCTGCCGTTTCCTTGTTTGTTAATTTTAGCTCCACCTTCAATTTCAACATCTCCTGATCCGCGGTAATCGATGTCTATAATCTCTGAGGCGTTCAGTTTGAGATCGGCGCTTCCTCGATACTTGATCTTGGCTTTTTTTGCTGGGACACCACGAAGATCAACAATAGCACTTCCTATGCATTGCAAGTCAAGATTCTCAAGGTGTGCCCCGCTCTTATGCAGGACAACCTGTCCCGAGCCATTATAGCTGATTGACAGCTTTTTAATATGGGTAGGTATCTCTAAAATCAAATTTTTAGCGCCATTATAATCAATAGCGCAAGCTTCACCTTGGCAATGCAGATTTGATTCTGAAAACAGATTGCTGGTACACGCGTAACAACCGTTTAGAAACATGAGCAACGAGAAAGCTAAATACCGTAACATGAAGATTCCTATATTATTTTTTAATCTCAAAGATGTTTTATAAACCACCCTTAAAAGTCGATATTTTCGCGTGATTTTTTTCTTCTAGAAAAGAACTACTTCGAATCTTTAGTAAAAGACAAGCTATTTTTACTGTCAAATCATTCGCTGTTTTCATTCTTGTTAAGATGTGAATCCCAGGATGATTAAACATGATGAGGGTGGGTGGTTGCTATGATTCATCCCGCATTGATGGCTTAGCGGTAACAATACAAAAAAATCCCGTATTATTGAAATCAATTACGATAATAGCTAATGCTATGATTCCTATAGTTCGCTCGCAAGGTAATTTATGAGCTCTTCGTGCTGTTCTATAAGTCGATCTTGGCCTCTAAGGAAGTCTTCAAATCACTTCAAAAAAATGATACCCTCGCCTAAAGATCTATTTATGCTAGTTGGGAATCACATATGCTGCAGCGCTTTCTCTTGTGCCTATGTTTTACCAGCATTTATGCTTGGACAACGCCTCGGCTATATAGAGCCTTTTTTAAAGAACAAGCTGGACTGCGGCTATTTACTTATCCAGCACTGTGGAGCACTGGCTTTATTATTGGTAAAAGCTATATAGCTTCCTTGCAGAAAAATGCTCAACTGCCTAAAATAGTCCGACTGCAAAAATGAAAAGGAATCTATATGAGTCGCGCTGCGATAGCAATTCTCTCTACTGAGAACCTCCACCATAATTTATCTATCCTACGTCAAGCCAGCCCTAATAGGCGGGTTATTGCCATGATCAAAGCCAATGCTTATGGGCACGGTCTACGTTCTGTTGCCCAGCGTCTGGAAAAGCATGTTGATAGTTTAGGCGTGGCTTCTATTAACGAGGCTGATGCTTTGCGCAAGATTGGTATCAAGGGATCTATTACTCTCATTGAAGGAGTCTATGAGCCTGATGAATTATTAATTGCCTCAAGCCAAAAATTCCATGTTGTCTTTCATGATAAGACACAAATCGATTGGTTGGAAAAATCGTATCTGCCATTGCCTCTTAGTGCTTGGATCAAGGTTGACACTGGTATGGGGCGTCTGGGTTTTGATTTGAACGATGGGGAAATTGCCTACGAGCGTCTTAAAGCTAATCCGCAATTGCAACAACCTGTGGGCATCATGTCGCATTTAGCCTGTGCTGATGACAAAGATCATTCGCTAAATCAACGTCAACTAGATCGCTTTCGCACTTTTGTTGCTGGCAAACCAGGGTTTAAAAGCCTTGCTAACTCACCAGCTATGTTGCAATTCCCAGATGCGCACTTTGATACGGTGCGGCCTGGTCTTGCTCTTTATGGTGTATCCCCTATTCAAGGAAAAACTGCTGCAGATTTAGGACTCAAACCAGTGATGACCTTGCGCACGCGCTTGATTGCTGTGCGTCAAATGAAAAAAGGCTCGACGATAGGCTATGGTTGCCAATTCACCTGTAGCGATGATATGCCAATGGGTGTGGTAGCGATGGGCTATGGGGATGGTTATCCGCGCACTGCAGGCACAGGGACTCCTGTATTGGTTAATGGTGAACGCTGTCAGCTTGTAGGGCGGGTGTCGATGGACATGTTAACTATCGATTTAAGATCTTGTCCTAATGCTAAGCCGGGCGATCCTGTTACGCTTTGGGGCGTTGGCTTGCCTATTGAGGAAGTGGCAGTGCATACGGCTCATGTGCCCTATGATTTACTATGTGGCATTCAGCCTCGGGTTATCTTTCATTGGACACTGAACAGTTAGTTTTTGGCGCGAAAGCGCCAAAGAAGTGTCCTGAGCCGAAGGCGAAGGATCTCTCTCAATTTAGTCCGGATCCGAATTTATAGTTGTGTGCTGCGATGCCAAGCTAGTCCCTTGCGGGCGTTGCTTTTATCGTCGCGAATCCTCATATACCATCATGTAAGGATGCCAGTAAGAAACTCGTGCACCAGCGTATGAGTTTGTTCGCTAGCGATTTTATTGTGAAAAGGCTCTCCACCGCCGTGGCACCAGAAATTCCCAATAGGATGGAAGATCGAGGTGTCATATTCTTCATAGTATGGGAAGGCTAAACCATGCCCAGCTTCAGAAAATCTCTTGTGCGTTACGTCTCTTTTGCCATGAAGATATGCTCGATTTACTAGCCCTTGTCCATAGGCTGCTGATGGCCAAATTGCATCCGCTTCCGCAGTGAGTAGCAGTACACTGGAAGTGATGTTTTCGATCGCAATTTCATAGTTGCTAAGGTCTGCTTGGTGCTTCATCTGCCGAGCGCGAAATAAATCAGCAATGATGAGTGGATCATTCTGGCTCCCTTCATGTTTTGGAGCCAATCCCTGCTCGATCATGGCTACTATATCTTCTCCTTCGGTCAGATTCTCGTGATTGCTTGTAAGTCCTGGCAAAAACTCTCTAATAGGTTTGCCATTATGTGTCCATGCGTTTCTGTTGGGATAGGGAAACCCGCCATTTACGTATTGGCTCGGAACAATCGCGCAGACCCCTCTTAGATCCAAATCGATTCGAGACGCCAACAGCAGCACCAACTCTGCGCCGCGAGAGTTACCTACAACAGCTATGCGAGAAGCATCCACACCTGGCATTTGCTTCAAGACTTCAATCGCTTTGACAAAATATTCTAGTGGAATATTTTCCAAACTAGACGGCAAGCCTTCCGCGCCAAAATAGCTCAAGGCCAAAAAGTTAGCTTCAGGCATATAAAGATTCTCAGTTATGTACTGAGGGATGCCACCTTCGGAACCAGATATGACAATCACCACTGGTGCCTTTTCAGTCGGATTTGCGCTGGGGTAAAATGTACCCAAGACTCCTTGTGCTATCAGCATTGTTTTAATCATCGCTAAGGGCCTTTTTTCTTTTCCTTGTCTCACTTTTTCTTATTGTTACAAGGTTGTGACTTTAGTTGCGCTAACTTAAATAGTCAATCTGACAACCTTCTTTCCAAGGGGCTAGGGATTTGGCGAAAAGCTCATCTGTGGGTTGTTTAGCTGAGGTTCTTTTGTGTCGCCTGGAATTTACATCAATGTTTTTTTGAAACAAACTTCGTTGCATAGCCATTCCACCACTTCAAGGATAAAAATATCAATGGCCTACCTCAATTTTGCGTAGTTGGAGTTAAGATGATATAACTAATCGCTTACCGGAGAGCAAATTGACTACGACAAAAAGAGCATTTACCAAGGAATTCAGGGAAGAGGCGATAAAAATGGTGCTGCAGGACGGCCTTAGCCAATCGGAAGGGGAACGTCGCCTCAGTGTTGGCAGTTCCTTGATTTCTGGGTGGATACAAGCAGCCAAAAAAGATGGTCCTGAAGCCTTCAGAGGACGAGGTAACGTCACTATCCATGCTGCTGAGCTGCGAAAGCTACAACAAGAAAATAAAGATCTTAAAGATGAAGTCACGTTCATAAAAAAAGTGCACTTTACTTTGCACTGGAGAAAATCTTTCGCGCTTTTAACCTGGCCTTGTGGAGATGGGTCATGCGCATATTCAATAAATTGAGGAGACATAAAACAAAAGCAGCTCTGCTCAACAAATTGCCAGTAAAATATCATTATATCCATTGCCTTGCTATTATATGTCTGCTTTTAGAAGGAGCATACTGCCTTGCCTTTCTGGAAGGTAAATCCTTTGGACCTATTGCTGCTATTTCGACAAGTCACCTCGACCGCCCTAAATTTACGAGCGTTTATGAGATCGTTCATAGTGATTTTATTCCTGGATTTTTACCTGACAAAATACATACGACTGGCTATTTCTGGCTCAAAGTAGATTTGAAGAACTCAAGCCCCAATATAGAAAAAGCTGTTTTACTTTTTCATCTCGTAAATGCAAATCGCATTGAAATGTTTGATGATCTTGGCAATTTAATTGGCGAGCAAGGCAACATGGTGAGTGCCAAGGATAGATCTCTGCCGGTGCGAATGAGTGCTTTTATCATTGATATGAAAAGCTTTGAACAAAAAGCCATCTTCTTTCGACTTC
>CALBMD010000257.1 GCA_937896265.1 uncultured Pseudomonadota bacterium | reverse complement strand
AATTTGATCAATGGCATGTTAAAATGGCAAGAAACAAATGCTAAGGCTTTAGCTTTAAAGCATTTCAATCAAATAGCAAATAATCAAAAGACAAATATTTCGCTTTTAATTTCTTCTCTCAATGATGCTCTCATAAAAAGAGAAAATACTTTTCATCTATTTAGAGAACAACAAATCATTTTAGCTATCAATTTAGCTAAAAAAGAAGATCCTCTCCGTTTAGTACGAAAACACAATCAAGATTTGATCTTTGAAGATCAGTTCATCAGACAAGAAAACTTAGCAAGCCATTTTCTTGCTAAAGAAGAGAGTAAAAACTATGACAAAATATGGAGCCTCTATGAGCAACTGTCTCATGAACTAGAGGAAATATCAATTGCTTATAGACAAACCAAAGTAGACGTTCTAAAAAATTTTTTAGAACGTCTACAAGATATACATGCCCGAAAAATAAGGGCTCAGAGTTCCTTATCAAAGATTGCTAAAGATGAAGAAAAAACAATCGAAAAAACCGCCACCAGTCTGCGTGTATCATACGCATTATTACTGAAAGAAGAGCTCAGTGAGCAGAAAAAATGGCTAGCTGACGCAAACTGGTTAGAATACAATAGCTTGGATGAAACTAGTAGTAAAGTTACTAGCCATTTTAGGCTGCAGGAACAAAGCTTGCTTGACTTAAAGAATGTCTTAATTGAAAAAATGAGTCCTCTATGAACCATCTACTCTTTTCTTTTTTTTGGCTATGCTTTTTATTGACAAATTACCTACAAGCCATTGACAAAAAGATCTTTAGTGAAGATGCCATAGAGGCTCGCTCCATTTTTTGGCATAGCTTTCAAAGCTATCAATCTGAAATTCTAGAGCAAGCCGACAAAAAGTACCATGCTGATAAATCACAACTAGTCACAAATAGAAAGAAAGCCACGCTGGAGTTTGATGCACAAAAAGCCGTTACTCTCTTGCAGGCAATAAACACCTACAAGGAAAATATCAAAGATCAAAAAACATCACTAGATCCATATAACAAAGCCAATCTAATAAGCGTCATGTATCTTTATCAAGCCGTCATAAATCAATCAGACCCAACAAAAGCCAAAGAAACTGTTCATGAAGCATTGATCCTTTGCTCGCAAATAATAGCAGATTACCCGATTTTTGAACGCTTAGACATGGTTCTTTACGTGCAGGCTTTGCTCTTTCTAGCAAATCAAGATTGGCCAGCTGCTTGGCAAGTATTTACCAAGTTAGCAAAAAATGGTCAAAACAGTGATTATACTGTTTATGCCAATCTTGCGCTTGGAGATGAGTATTATTTCAATGAGAACCCGCAAGAAAGTCTAAAATTTTATGAAAAATCTTTAGCTATTTGTACAAATAATACGAATCAAGAAAATTTATTAAAAGACTCTCTTGCTTTTGAAATTCAAAGTCGAATTCTAATAGCGGCTTATCGCGCACATGACTATACGAAAGCAAGTCAATTTGCAGCCGCAATATTGCGGACAACCTCTGTTTCGCTGCCAAAAGACAGGCTAGAACAAGAAAAACAAGATGCTGCTTTTATTATTGCAGAATCTTTTTATAAAAAAAGAAGCTTACAAGAAACGAAAGATTTCTTACTTAAAGAAAAAAATCATCCGTCATTTGCAGCTATCTTTCCTCGCTTAATACAAAATTATTTCGAAGATAAATCTTACAAAGCAGTTGTCGCTTTCACAGATTTATCTGAAAAAACTTTTCTGCTCACTGAATTTTCCCCCCTAATATTGAGCTTAAAAGCTAAGGCTTTGGCTATGCTTGCTCAAGATAACAACTATTTACACACCCTAGAAGAAATTGCTAATTTTTTGCCTGCTGATAGCTTATTTATGGCCCGTTATAGACATAATAAAGTAGCTGTATTATCAGCAAAAACATTCGGTATGTGGGCTTTGGAAGCGGCTGCTTCTATTCGCCTTGAACAAGGGCTAAAAACAAAAAGCCTCATTGATCTTAAAATAGCTAAAGATCATTTTTCTAATTTACTTAGCCTTTTCCCGACAGATAAAAACGCAATATATTGGGAAACAAACTTAGCAAATAGTGCTTATTTTTCTGGCAATTTTGAAGAAGCATGCCTTGCCTATACTCGGTTGTTAGATGGAAAAAAACTAGATGAAAAAAATGAAAAGCTTCTTTTCTATCGCTTAGTTCTTGCCCGTCAAGGAATCTACAACAAAGCTTACAAACTAAACTTAGAAAGCAACATCAAGCCAAACTCTAACAATTTAGAACTAGTCTTGAATAAACTTGAAGAGATAAGCTTGAAATTCTTTTATAGCTATCCAGACAGCGAAGAAGCTATTGACTCTCTTGCCAATGCAGCAAACTTTTATGAAGAAAATAAACTATTTCAAAAAGCTGAGTCTATCTGGAAAAAAATTATCGCAACTAAAACAACCCCATACATTCGAAGGATTGCTCTTCGTGGTATTTTATATACAAGCATAAAATCAAATCGAGCTATTGATGCAGCTAAAAAAATCCACAACATTTTACTCTTAGAAGATTTCAACTATGTAGGACCTGATTTGAGAAAAGAGCTTTTAGCTATTTACTCTAAAACACTTTTAGAGGCTGCAAAAACGCAAAAATCAAATATGAACTTTATAGAAGCTGCGGAACTTCTTTGTTCTGCTCTCATCGATTTTCCTGAAATACCAAATGGCTATCGAATGTATAAAGAAGGAACAAGTCTCTATGGCGTTGAAGGCGCTTGGTCTGAAGTGGCAAAAAGAGCCACTTATTACCTATCGCAAGACTTTGATGAATACGTCAATGAGATGCGCTTTTTGTTCGCTAAATCACTTGAGAACCAATTTTTCTTTCAAAAAGCTGCTCAAGCATATTATGCCTTAGCGATGCACCATCACTACTATCCAAAATTTATTTTCAGCTTGGAAAAAACCTCTTTGTTAGCAAGCTATGAAGAAAATTACCAACTTGCCGCAAAAGCGGAGCAAGCTTTAGCAAAAGCCACAAAAGATAGAAAAGAAAGCCTACATCATTATCGCAAAGCATCTGAACTTTTTGCTAAGGCCAATCTTTTCAAAGAGGCCAGTGATATCGATGCTTATCTTATAAGCTCTGCAAAAACGCTAGATGAGCGACTTTATGCCAAATTAAACTATAGCCAGAACATAAAAGAGTTTGGCTATCCAAAAGAAGCTTATATTGAACTTGAAAACCTTCTAGCTGCACTAAAAGCAAATAAAGAACGCCTAGGCGAGGGGTCTCTTGCTGATTTATGGGGGAAAACTCATCTTGAGCTAGGTCAATACCATGCACAAATCCTTGATCAGGAGTTAGCAAAAGATATCCATAGTGCTCTTAATACTTATCACAAACTTAAGTTTCACTATCTAGAAGCTAGCAAGAGCGATCATTTACTTTGGTCACCAAAAGCTCGATTTAAGCTTGCTCAAAAAACAGGACAAATTGTAAAAAATATTTTGCTTAGGAAAGATGAAATTTATGAATCTTTTTCAGAGAGCGACAAAAATAAAATGGAAACTTTTATTAATTCATCTAAAAATTTTAGCCAAGACCTCCTAAATGAGAATATTCTAGAAGGTTACAGGTGGGGGCAAGTAGCCTCTCATAATATTTGGATACTACAATCCTCTTATCTACTTGGCCAAAATGCAGCTTTTTTACAAAACAGACCATTTGCCCCTTCTTCGTTAGCTTACCCATTACCAATTAAGTGGAGAATTTAGTGCGCAAAGCAAATTTACGGCCACTTTATCTAGTGCTGCTAACAACTTTTATTGGCTGTCAGACAACAAAAAATTTGGATATCCAAGTAACATCCAATACACAAGAAATTAAAAAAGACATCCCTCTAAGTGCATTGGTCGAATGGCAACAATTTTTTATTGAGCAAGAGACGGCTTTGACACCAAAACCTGCATCACTAGCTAAATCTCTGCAAAGACCTGATGAAGAAGAGGCCTACAATGCTTTGATAATAGAAGAGTATGACAAAGCAGAGAAAATTTTCAAAGCTATTTTGCAAAAAAACGACAGTTCTTATCAAAGAATCCTTTTGCAACTTGCTACTTTATATTTAAGAAAAGGCGATGTCTCACGCTGTTTACAAAATCTGCAAGAGCTAAAAACTCATCTAGCAAAAACAGATCATAATAAAGATCTCATTTTTCCCTACCGCTATATTTTAGCTATTTCTTATTTAAAAGAAGGTGATCTAAACCAAGGAAGAGAAATTTTAGCTGATCTTATACGCATTGATCCAAAATTCTCTCCAGCCTATAGCGCCTTAGCTTTATCCTATCTCAATCTTGAAAAGTTTCAAGCCAGTGAATATATCGTGACAAAAGGCATAGATAATTCAGGAGAAAATCCGACTCTATTAACTTTACTTGCTCTTACAAAAGAAGCCTTAGGCGACGATACTCAGGCTATGCAAATTCTTGAAAGAGTAACAAGAAAATCTCCTCAATATGTAGAAGGACTCATGGCACTGGTGAGTCTCAAGCTCAAAAAAGGTGAGTCCTTCGACTTAAAACAAAAAATACAAAAAATTTTTTCTCTCTCATCTCACAATGCTAAAGCGTATGTTTTATTAGGGTTAATTTATCTTCGAGAAAAAAAGATAGAGGCCGCACAAAACTCTTTTCAACAAGCTATACTTAAAGACCCACAAAATGTCTATGGTC
>CALBMD010000256.1 GCA_937896265.1 uncultured Pseudomonadota bacterium | reverse complement strand
TACGTATGTTGTCCGTAAGGTTCATAATATCCGAATCAACTTCCAATTAGCTTCTGCGGGCCGCGCCGATCTAAAATCAATTAAATACATATGAAAACCAAAATCCGAATTTGTAAAAAAACTGGGAATGTGAAAATCCTCGACGTCGAAGGAGGAGGTGCTCAATGTATTGCAATGACAGCTAATTTCGAAAGAGATCTTGGGATTGCCAAAGAAAATACCCGAGTCCATACTTCGAGTTACGAAGAACCAGTGACAGATCCAGAGATACTCACTGTCGAAGAAGATGGCTAAACATAAGATATTTATATCGAAGAGAACCGGGAATATTGTTTCGTTGTGTGATGACGTAATTGATAATATTCCCGATCTCGGGCCAAAAAAAATTCAACGCATGGCAAATGTTGAATTTGATAATAGTCAAAATAGTTGGGTTATTTCTGAGCTAACTGGAGAATCTCTAGGTTCAGCTCCAACAAGAAGCGAAGCAATTTCACAAGAAATATCTTTGATGAACGAACGAATCAAAACCAAAATGCATGAAGGATGACTACACATTTCTAGCTATAGCTGACATACATATTGGTTGGAAGCTGTACAATTTACCAGAACTCGCAGAAGATCTAAAAGATGATTTTTCAAGAGCAGTTGACTTAGCGATTAAATTAAAAGTAAAGTATCTATTTATTGTTGGAGATTTGTTTGATTCAAATAAACCTACTCCTGACTTAATTGCTTTTGTAAAAAAACAAACAGAGCGCGCAAAAAAAGAAAAAGTTATTCTTGCCGGGATTGCTGGTGACCACGATAAGCCAATTAATGAAAACTCGTGGATTCATTTAACAGGTATTGTACCAATTAATGATTTAAAAGATTCTAGATTTGTCGGCTTTGATTACTGCGATCAATCAATGTTAAATATTGATGCTTTAGAAAATTTAGAAACAAAGAAACAAACTGAGTGGATATTCCTGCATGGGCAGGTGCCGGGATTATTTGATTTTTGCGAGGAGAAAAAGTTATTAGATTTTAAACAAATAGATCTTATTAATGATTTCCCAGCCCTAAAAGGAATTGTGCTTGGAGATATACATTATCCTTCCGAAAGTGTTATACACGATCCAAAAGAAGAAAGAAAAAATCTCCCTTACATCGGATACTGCGGTAGTTTGGGGATGGTGAAGTCCTCTGAGATAGGGAACAAAAAAGGAATTTTGTATTATGATGGGAGCACACTAACAAGAGTAAACTTTCCGCTTACTAGAAAATTTATTAAAATAGTCCTAGCAGAAGCGTTTAGCCCAATCAACTGGATTTCAAAATATTCTCAGTTCTTCAAAGACTATAAAGGCAAAAAACCATTAATAGTTGTAGAATACGAAAGCCAAGAAGAAGAAAAACTTGGGTTGCTTAACTCTCTTTATGAGGTTGCCTTGGTAAAGCTGGCAAAAGTGTCAAAAACTTCTGATTCTGAGTCAGCAACAATAAACTTGCGGTCAGAGTTAACCACCAATAAACAAACCTCGATCATACTAAGGAAAGAACTTCCTGATGACGAAACGTTTAAACTCGCAAGTGCGCTGTTAGACTCGGAAGATCAAATAGCTGCTGTGCTAGACAAATTCAAAGCCTCCATATTCAATGCCGACAAATAATTTTAACCAACTACTCCACGACTATTTAATTGCTGGTGATTTACTTGAAGAATTAAAAGATGAACCGGAATCACCGCAATATAAAAGCACAGCTAAAGTATATGGTCAATTGGACATAGAAATAAGTAAATACCTAAATATGATGGTGAAAAATATAGAAGGGACCCTTCCTCCCGATGAACCAGAATGGTGAGTCCTTAGCTGATAGGATGAAGAGTTACGAGCCTAAGGTTACAGCCTTAGCCCGAGTACCAAAAGGCATAAGACTAGATGGTCGCGCTTTTGGCACATACTTAAAAAATATAAAAGGAGAATTTAATTCTTTTGTAAAACAGGCTTTCGTCGATGCAGCTATTCAATTAATGGAGGACATCGGAGGAACAGCTCGTGTGGCTTATCTGCAAAGTGATGAGTGCTCGATAGCATTAAACGACTTTTTAGATATAAACACGCAAGGTTGGTTTGGTAATAATATAGTAAAGATGTGTTCTGTCTCCGCTAGTATTTTTACAAGACATTTTAATTTACAAAGCCCAGTGAAAGACAATCATGCATATTTTGATGCACGGATTGTTCCTTTGCCAAGCATCTCTGAATTAAATAATTATTTTGTTTGGAGACAGCAGGATGGTATCAGAAACAGCATCAATAAATTCGCAAGACAACACTATGCACATAAGGAAGTTGAAGGTAGAACTTGTGTCGAGATTCTTGAAGCATTAAAACTAAAAGGCTCTCCTTGGGAAAACCTCTTGCCTTGGGAACAGCGCGGAGTATGTATTGAGAGAGATGTAGATGGCAAATTTAAGGTAAACCAGAATATTCCTATTTTTTCAAAAGCGCCTGAGTATATAGCTTGCCAATTTCATTCCTCTAACCCTTCCCCTGCAACATGAATATCCACACCCAGCACTCACCAATTATCGCAACAGGCTTAAAAACAATACTCACTTCTTTGTCTACGACAATTTTTGCAGAGCATCCAAAGTTAATTTCTTTTGGTTGGAAGCAATATATAGATTCAGATGAAAAATTTGTTACGACGATCGAAAAGCCAGATATTAATTATGAGGATGGGGAAGATATTTATACTCCAGAAGATTTAGCAATGCAGGAATATATAGCAAATAAATTAAAGAAATTAAATCCAGTTGCATTACAGCTAGCTTTCGACGAAAGTGCGGAAGTGACAGTGGACGCAGCACTGGATATTACAAGAAACGATTATGATATTAACAGGATTAACACTTTCGAACTTTAGAAATATAAAAAAACTAAAGCTAGGATTTAAACAAGGAGTGACAGGGATTCTTGGAATTAATGGAACAGGTAAATCTTCTATAGTAGAAGCAATACTATTTTTATTGACAGGAAAGCTATTCGATAATGCTACAAAACAAGAAGCATTAAAGATGGGAGAAGATAGCGGATATGGTATTCTGACCTTTGAGCTAAATGGTAAACCGGGCTCAATCGAAAGACATCTAGATGCTTCAGTGGTCATCCTGAAGTATAACGGAGAAGAAAAGAAAAAAGCCGGAGAAGTGAAGGAGCTTTGGGATAGCTTACTTCAAGTTAATACTGAAATTATTGAAAGAGTGATTATTGCTCAGCAAGGACATATACCCTTGCTGTTTTCAGGAGATAAGAGTATTCGAGAAAAAGTATTTCAAAAGATATTCTTAGTCCCAAACACAGAGAAAATAAGACGAATCATTTTTGACAAGTATATAAAACTAGCTCCCCCTTTGTATGTTGTCGAGGATATCATTTGTCTAGAGGCACGGTTAAACCAATTACTCGCCGATGGCGAAGTGACGCAAGAGAGAATTGCCAATATTGCTGATCTTATCTTGACAAGTAAACAGCTAGAAGAGCTTCAAGATAAGCTTCAATATATTAAAAAATGTGAAGCTGATTTACCTCGGATTAATGAATCTAAGAAGTTGCTTAAAGCACTATCCATTGATCAGAAAAAAATTTCTGACGATGTGGCTGAATTGCAAGAAACGCTCGACGCGATTAATATTGACAATTATAGACAGCAGCTTCAAACTCTAGAGTTGCAGCGTACTCTTTACAGAGATAAGTTGAAATTAGAAAATGACTTAGCTAGATTAACTCTGCCATTTTCAGAATTAGAATACTCTGAGCTTGTGGCAAATGCTGCTTTAATAAATAATTCCTTACTTGGGTTGACAGAAGCACTGGGCGAAGCGAAAGCAAAGTTAGCTATAACCAACTCACAATTACAACATTACAGTTCATTAAAAGGTAAGGGTGTTTGCTCGACTTGTGGGCAGTCTTTGAAATCTGTTGCGGCTATTATTACTCAACTAGAAACAACAAAAACAACTGAAGAAGCCGGAGTCAAAACCGTGTTTCTAAAAATTAAAGAAAATCGACTAGAGGTTGACGGCCTCAACGAGCAAATTCAAACCTATAATAATTGTTTAAAAAATATAACAAGAATAAAAGAT
>CALBMD010000255.1 GCA_937896265.1 uncultured Pseudomonadota bacterium | reverse complement strand
GATCTACACAGGCGAAGACACTCTTTCCCTACACGACGCTCTTCCGATCTTCCTCGTCTTATCTTAGCTTTCTTGTCGCATTAATATCGACTGCATCTTTTGAATACTTTTATGAATATCAGATCTCTCATGCATCCCCTGAGCTAAAAAAGCGCGAATTTGTGGCATTAACTCAATGGCTAAATCAAGGTCTAGATTAGATCCCCTGGCATAAGATCCAAGCTGAATCAAATCGATATTCTCTTGATAAAGGGCGATCAAAGATTTCATTTTTCCAGCAAGATCAAGATGATGAACATCTACAATTTCTTTCATCACTCTACTGACGCTAGTATGCACTTCAATTGCTGGATAATGGTTTGAGGCAGCTAGCGATCGCGAAAGATTAATGTGACCGTCTAAAATTGCTCTTGCTGCATCTGGGATGGGATCATTAAAATCATCGCCATCGACTAAAACAGTATAAATGCCACTTATACTACCACGACCAAGTGGCTGTGGACCGCATCTTTCAAGAAGTCTTGGTAAAACAGCATAGACTGAGGGAGGATAGCCTTTGCTGGTTGGTGGTTCACCGACAGCAAGGCCAATCTCTCGCTGAGCCTGAGCAACACGCGTCAAGCTATCCATCATTAAGAGTACTTTTTTACCTTTTCCTGAAAAATATTCGCCGATAGCAGTGACAAGTTTTGCCGCTCGAAGACGCATAAGCGGTGATTGATCACTTGTTACAACAACAACTACTGATCTTTTCAGGCCTTCTTCACCTAAATCGTTTTCAATAAATTCACGTACTTCACGACCACGCTCGCCGATAAGGCCAATCACGTTCACATCGCTGTCAGAGTATTTAGCAATCATGCCCATCAAAACGCTCTTGCCAACGCCTGAGCCAGCCATAATACCAATGCGTTGGCCTTCACCAAAAGTTAATAGACCATCGATAGCTTTTATGCCTAAACTTAGAGGCTGAACAATCCGGCTTCTTAACATAGGATTGGGTGGGTCTTTATCCACAATAACTTCTTCAAAAGGTACTTTTGACGCTTCAAAAGTACCCATCAAAGGCTCAAGAAATGGATCAACGACGCAGCCTAATAAATCAGTTGAAACTTTTGCTGTATCAAGCATAGATCGCCCGATGATGGGAGCGCCTGGCGAGATACCAGAAAGACTAGAATATGGCAAAAGTAGAACTTTTTTACTGCGAAATCCTACAACTTCAGCCAGAGCCAGTCGATTTTCGTCTACTTTGATGCGACAAAGAGCCCCTAGTCTAGCCATAGGTAGATAAGCTTCGATGACTGAACCAACAACGTCTACAACTTGTCCTTCAATAGGAAAATTCATTCGAGCTATTGACTGTTTTAAATCGTCTTTTTTTAATTCTTTTACTTTGTAGCTGAGCATGATTCTTTATTCGCTAAAGAGATGAAGATCCATATTCTCAAGCATCGTTTTCACAACTTCATGGATATCAGAGCGCACAATGCCACCTTCAGATTCAATTTTAAACTGATCTTTTGTTAAAGATTCATCTTGAATAAATCCATATTTGTTTTCTTTCAACACAAGTTTTTCATACATCTGCGGACTGACTTTTATGGTAACTTTCATATCACCAAAAGATTTTTTCAAAACCTCTTGGACAAGCTTTTCGAAATTCCCCACGTCTTCATTTATTTTCTTTTCCAAGATGCCTTCACAGATAGCGCCTGCGACATCAAGGAAATTTTTTTGACTCTTTGCTAATATTTCTTTTGGCATCGCTTCTAGGTGTGATTTAAATGAAGCAGTCCATTTTTCAATAGCGTCAATTTTCTCTTTTTCTTCTTCTATCGCTTGTTCTTTACCAGCAAGTAGACCTTCTTGAAATCCAGCTGAATAACCCTCGTCTCGGCGACTGTCTTCTTTGTCAGCTAGCTGCTCTGGTTTCATTTCTTGAAAAGCTTCGGTCACGTTGTTTTGGCTTGGTTCTTTTTGCTCCATTTTAAAGGCAAAAATAGCCTCGCCCACACTCTCAGAGGGTGAGGGTTTTTGTAATGATACTAGACTCTCAACAGCGTCTTCTTCGTGGTCACTCTCGACAGCATCTTCTTGATCTTTGTTATCTTCTTCATTTTCATTTTTTTGTTCCTTATCCTTATCCTTAACTTGCTCAGCCTGTTCGCTTTCTTCCTCTTCAAGAAGAGCCATTTCAAACTCATCTTCATCAATAAAATGATTCGAATTTCTTTTTCTAGCTTTTTTTCTTTCTTCTAACCAATCATGCGTGAAATCACGGGGTTTGAGGACGGAAGGACGCATGTTTGAATCTTGAAAATCTTCAAATACCTTTTTGTTGCGCCGCACAAAATCATCGATTTCTTCTTTTTCATGCAGCCAAGCGTGGATTATGTTGGCGTTTGCATTATCTGGATAGGTTAAATTGGTAACACTAATTTCTTTAAAACTAAATTCCGAAACACTGACAGATTTTGTCAGTGTCGATCCTTTTTTTAAAAATCTACCTAACCGTTTTGGTTCATCTTCTTTCACGAATTACCCTTGACCAGATGGACTAAGAAGAATACGAATAGCTTCTGTCGTGCGTTTCGGTTCATTCTTGGCTAAATACAAAACTTGCTCTTTTGGCGTTAGCTTTTCAAAGGGGACTTCTTCTTGAATTTGGACGTTCTGCATGCTACCAAGCTCAAGATCTGGCTTATACTCTTCCACAATACTTTGTTCTTCTTTTTTCTCTGGATCATAGGATAGCCATCTAAAATATGGCCGCACGATATAGGCAAAGAAGAAGATAATGGCAAGAGCAATGACCGCCGAAAGGGCCATTGTTGAGAGGTAGGCTCGATCTTCTTTTTTCTGTTTTTTAATCTCAAGCATTTGGAATGGATCTAGCTGAAACATCATATTATGTACTGTTAAAGAGTCTCTGCCTTCTTTAAAACCAACGCTGTCCTTAATCAATCCCTCTATTTTCTTCATCTCTTCATCAGTTCTAGATTCAAATTCTGGAATGGATCCATCTAGTGGGTAGATCTGTTTGCCATCGACAATAGCTGAAATAGTAAGTCGCTTGATATCCCCAACTGCCAACTTTCGCTCGCTAACAGTCTTAGAGAACTCGTAATTGATAAGCTCCGTTTCTCTTTTTGAACCTGCTTTTGAGCTGGCAGCTTGTACTTCTTCTTGTTCTCCTGGCACATTGGATTTGGCACCTGGAATACCTGTTGGGTTTAAACCTTGGCCTTCCATAGAGAAGCCGCTGGAGTTTTTTGATCTAACAGCAACATCATCTGGATCGATATCAGAGATAGTTTGACGCTCTTGGGTAAAGTCGATATTTGCATCAACCTTAGCTTCCAC
>CALBMD010000254.1 GCA_937896265.1 uncultured Pseudomonadota bacterium | reverse complement strand
TTTCTCTGTAACTTTACATGCCAAATGAGTACGGCTAAATAGCTTCGCCGCTGGTGCATTATGTAATGGCACATAATGAGAAGCAGCCTGAATATTTCTATCTTTTAGGTAAAAAATTAATTCACTACGCTCAGCTAAATTTTTTACTTTTATATAAAACATATGAGCATTGTGAGTGCATCCTTCTGGGACCACTGGTAGCTCAAGAAATCCTTTATTTGCCAAGGGACTCAGAAGAGTAAAATACTGCTGCCAATTTGCTAAACGGGCATGATTTATGTGGTGAGCATCATGAAGTTGCGGCCATAAAAAAGCTGCATTTATTTCACTTGGTAGATAACTAGAACCAATCATTTGCCAGGTATACTTATCGATTTCACCACGCAAAAAAGATGAACGATCAGTGCCTTTTTCTCGAATTATTTCAGCTGTTTTTATCATATCTGGGTCATTGATAATCAACAGCCCACCCTCACCGCAGTGATAGTTTTTTGTTTCATGAAATGAATATGTCCCAAGAGCCCCTAGGGTGCCAAGCCATTTATTTTTGTATAACCCCATCATGCCTTGCGCTGCGTCTTCAAGGATAAAAATATTATGTTTTTGGCCAATTTTTAAAATCTGATCCATTTCGCAGCTCACCCCTGCGTAATGAACAACAACAATAGCCTTTGTCTTACTAGTAATTGCCGCCTCAAGCAATGTTTCATCGATATTCATCGTATCTGCACGAATATCGACAAACACAATTTTTGCTCCCCGTAAGGCAAAAGCATTCGCTGTCGAAACAAAAGTATAGCTTGGAACAATGACCTCATCACCTGGGCCTATTTTGAGTAAAATGGCCATCATCTCTAAAGCATGAGTACAGGAGGTCGTCAATAAGACCTTAGACCCAAGCTTTTCTTCAAACCACAAATGACACTTTTTACTAAACGACCCATCTCCAGAAAATTTCTTGGTCATTCCTAAGGAATCGGCAAAATTCAAGGAATTTGGTAAAAGAGTCGGCTGATTAAAAGCGATCACGAAGATTCTCCAAATCTAAAACTGAGGGGAAAGCGCCATTTGATCCTGGCGATAAGCTCCCGAGCGGATAGTGTCAAGCCAAGTTGTTTGGTTTAGATACCATTTCACGGTTAAACTCAACCCGTCTTCAAAGGTGGTTTCCTGTTTCCACCCTAATTGCTGCCTGATCTTCGAGCAGTCGATGGCGTAACGCCGATCATGACCTAAACGGTCTGTAACAAAAGAGATCAAATTTAAAAGCGATTCTGGGTCTTTTCTTGTTTCTTTAGCGACAAGACGACAAAGATAACGCACTAAATCTATATTGGTCCACTCATTCTCACCACCGATATTATATGTTTGCCCACAAGGTGCATTTGTCAAAATCAACCAAATAGCGTGACAATGATCATCGACATAAAGCCAGTCACGGATATTGCCACCATCTCCATATACTGGTAATGGTTTAGCTTCTAGCATATTAGAGATCATCAAAGGAATGAGCTTTTCTGGGAACTGGTAAGGGCCGTAGTTATTAGAGCAGTTAGATAAGGTAATAGGCAGGCCATAAGTATGCCAATAGGCTCGCACCAGATGATCGCTACCAGCCTTGCTAGCTGAATAGGGACTTCTAGGATCATAGGCTGTGCTTTCAACAAAGTGCCCAGAATCTCCTAAAGATCCGTAGACTTCATCGGTGCTCACATGGTGAAAGCGCACATCAGTGCGCCGGCCCCAGTATTTTTTAGCGGCTTCGAGCAAATAAAAGGTACCGACAAAGTTTGTCTGCACAAACTGGGCCGGCCCTACAATAGAACGATCAACATGGCTCTCTGCTGCCAGATGAATGACAGTATCGATGTCATAGTCATTAAAGACAAGAGTGACAGCTTCCTGATTACAAATATCAGCAGCAATGAATGTATATCGATCGGGGTATTTTTCTGCTATACCATGCAAGTTATGAATGTTACCCGCATAGGTTAAAGCATCAAAATTGATGATGCGTCCTGAAAAATTTGTTTGATTAAGTAGGTAGTAGATTAAATTTGAGCCAATAAATCCACATCCACCGGTAATAAGGATATTTTCAGGACTATGCATGTATGCCACCAACTAAGCCGCGTAAATAGTGAGCGTATTCGCTTTTACCAAGCTCTAAAGCAGCTTGCATAAGCTCTGTTTCACTAATCCAACCGTTGTTAAAAGCAATTTCCTCAGGGCAGGCGACTTTAAAGCCTTGTCGTTTTTCAATCGTTTGCACAAACTGACTTGCTTCAAGCAAGCTATCATGTGTTCCAGCATCAAGCCAAGCAAAGCCACGACCGAATAGACGCACTCTTAAATCATCAAGATCGAGATACTTTTGATTCAAATCAGTTATTTCTAGCTCCCCTCGCGCTGAGGGTTTTAAACTCTTGGCAATCTCAACAACCCGAGAATCATAAAAATAAAGGCCCGTCACTGCCCAATTAGAGCGTGGATTTTGTGGCTTCTCCTCTATCGATTTAACTTGTAGATCTTTATCAAACTCCACCACACCAAATCGCTCGGGATCGCGAACCTGGTATGCAAATACTGTTGCTCCATGCTCAGCTTCTTGCACTGTTTGTCTAAGCAGAGGCGAAAAGCCCTGTCCCCAAAAAATATTGTCGCCTAAAATGAGACATGCTGGTGAATCGCCAAGAAAGCGCTCGCCAATGAGAAAAGCAGTGGCGATACCGTCTGGCTTTTCTTGAATAGCGTATTCGATGTTAATGCCCCAGCGCTTACCGCTTTCAAGAAGATTTTTAAAAAAAGGAATATCGTTATAGGGAATGATCGTTTTATCTTCAATTTGTTCAA
>CALBMD010000253.1 GCA_937896265.1 uncultured Pseudomonadota bacterium | reverse complement strand
CTACAAATTCACACTATGATAAGTGGGTCTTTTTTAGTTGAAAGTATAGGAGAAGCTTGTGAGACCATTAACTAATCTTGCTGATGATGAAGAATTGTTTCGAAATGAAATTTTTCGATTCTCTCGCGACCAAATCAGCCCTAGGCTTGAAAAAATGGAAGAAGAAGCTTGCCTAGATCCAGATTTAATAAAACAATGTTTTGATGTTGGGTTGATGGGAATTGAAATTCCTGAACGATTTGGCGGCTCAGGCGGCAGTTTTTTCATGTCTTGTTTAGCGATCGAAGAAATATCAAAAGTAGATCCTGCTGTCGCTGTTTTTGTCGATGTGCAAAATACCTTGGTGAATAATATTTTTCTACGGTGGGGCTCAGAAGATCAGCATGAGCGTTTTTTGCCTGCTCTAGCGCAAGGAAAAGTCGGCGCCTTCTGTTTAACCGAAGCCAATTCAGGTTCGGACGCTTTTGCTCTCAAAACCAAAGCTATCGACAAAGGCGACCATTGGCTCCTTGAAGGTAAAAAAATATTTATTACAAACGCCAAAGAAGCTTCTATTTTCATAGTTTTTGCTAACAGTGATCCTACACAATCATATAAAGGTATTAGCGCTTTTATTGTCGAAAAAGGGCAGCAAGGTTTGTCTCTTGGCAAAAAAGAAAACAAGCTTGGTATTCGCGCTTCTTCAACATGTGAGGTAATTTTAGATAAGGTTAGAGTCGACAAAAAAAATGTTATTGGCGAAATCGGCAAAGGATATAAAGTTGCTATCGAAACTTTAAATGAAGGCCGTATTGGTATTGCTGCACAAATGCTTGGCCTTGCTCAAGGTGCTTTTTATGGCGCTGTCAAATACTCTAAAGAGAGATCACAATTTGGCAAGAGGCTAGAAGAGTTTCAAGGTATTCAGTTCCAACTAGCTGGAATGGCCGCTGATATTGAATGCGCGAAACTTCTTGTATACAACGCAGCAAGACTTAAAGATGCCAAAATCCCATTTACTAAAGAAGCAGCTATTGCCAAGCTTAAATGCTCTGAAATTGCCGAGCGTGTCGCTTCATTATCGCTTGAAGTCTATGGTGGCTATGGCTTTATTAAAGAGTTTCCAGCAGAAAAATTCTATCGCGACGTCAAGATAGGCAAACTATATGAAGGAACATCAAATCTTCAGCTACAAACAATCTATAAAATGCTTGATTCTTAGTTAAGGCCTTCTTTTTTCTGAAAAAATCTTTCGCGCTTTGCTAAGCGCTTCAGTGTTATATTTTGGCGGCCGCGTCTCTTTGATCACTTCCTCTAGATCCTCACTAAAATGACCCAAAGTTTCCATTTCAAATTCGAGCCAAACACCAAAGTGAGAGTATACTAAATCACGCATTCTATTTGCCAAAAGCAAAACATCACGGCTTGTACCACCATCATTAAAAATAAAATTGCAGTGATAAGGACTAACATGAACTTTACCATGCGATAATGATTTGGCACCGGAAAGCTCTAAAAGCAAACCTGAAGGTACTGAGACTTCAGGATGATAATCATTTTTAAAAACACAGCCACAACTTGGCAATGAAAATTGCTTTTTCTTTTCCCGATCTTTTTCTATTTGATACATCTCCTGCTCTTGTTTATTTAAATCAGTGCAAGGATGTAAGGATAAAGTAACCTCACAGATTAATTCACCAGAGCGCATAAAATCGGTATTTTTATAAGAAATAAACTTACTTTTGATTTCCTCTTGCTCATAAAAAACAATCTCACCGCTTGATTTAACAGCCGTAATTTTTGTTACTACTTGACTAATTTCGCCTCCATAGCAGCGGGCATTCATGCGACAAGTAGCACCAATTTGGCCTGGCAGCCTGTACATCCAGGCAGCTCCCGCAAGTCCATGCTTATGGGCTGTCCTTGCAATATGCGTATTTTCAACTCCAGATCCAAAGACAAGGTTATTGCCAAATACCTGCTCGCTCTTAAGTTGGCGAAAAGAAATAACAGCGCCTGACCATGGTTCGTCGCTCACCAAGGAATTAGTTCCAGCCCCTAAAAGAAAATATGGAATTTGACGCTCTGCTAGCGATCTTACGACATGGGCCATTTCTTTTACTGTCGAAGGGGAAAAAAACTCGCGAAAGCTGCCACCTGTTTGAAAATAGCTAAGATCTCTTAAAGAAGAGAATTGAGTCATCTTAAAATCCTAATCATATGGGCTTGGTTTATTCTGGACATAATGCAAAGAGGCAGGCTTGATAACGCTGATAATAATTTTGATCAGCTAGGACAATACTAATTCGCATTTTTTTAGGCCAGGCAATCGGTTTTTTAACTAGTTCAAACAAAGATCTAAGCTCATTTTCTGCTTCTTCCCTGCTAGTTTTCAACCCTAACATAGCAACATGACGAAGCTTTTTTTCAGAAATAAGAGAGCAAAGAGCTTCATCATGGAGAATGCTTGCATAATCTTTAGATTTAAGAGGGTAAACAACCTGAGCATGAGACTCTTGGTTTAAGACAAGAGCGCTAGCTGCAGGCAAAATCCAACAATCAGCATAAAAATCACAAGCATCACCAACCCACAAATCAAAGGCAAAGGTGTCTAAATGTCTAATACCAAGCACGAACTAGGCTTTCCTTTTTTGCATATGCTTTATCAAAGTCTGGGCGATATCTGCCGGTGATTTTGCGACAGCAACTCCTGCTTCCTCTAAAGCAGCCATTTTTTCTGCTGCCGTCCCCTTGCCGCCAGAAACAATGGCACCAGCATGACCCATGCGTTTACCTGGAGGCGCCGTTTGGCCAGCAATAAACCCACAGACAGGCTTTTTAACATTATCGCGAATAAAGCGTGCTGCCTTAATTTCAGCATCGCCGCCAATCTCGCCAATGACAATAATTCCTTCTGTTTGCGGGTCCTCTTCAAAATATCCTAAAAGGTCTACAAACGTGCTACCTATGATCGGATCCCCACCAATACCAATACAAGTAGATTGACCAAGACCTGCTGCTGTCGTTTGTCCAACAGCCTCATAAGTTAAAGTTCCGGATTTTGACAGAATGCCGATCTTACCTTTTTTATGCACATGGCCAGGCATAATACCAATTTTGCACTCACCTGGAGCAATAATGCCTGGGCAGTTTGGCCCAATGAGTCGCGATTTTGAGCGTTCAAGGCTCTTTTTAACAGGAACCATATCTAAAACAGGAATTCCCTCGGTGATGCACACAATAAGCTCAACTCCAGCATCAATAGCTTCTAAGATTGCTTCTGCCGCAAAAGGAGGAGGCACAAAAATCATAGAGGCATTGCATTTTGTTTTTTCTTTCGCCTCAAGCACCGTATTGAATACAGGCAAACCGACTACAGAGGTACCACCTTTGCCTGGTGTTACTCCACCAACAAAACGAGGCGCGTATTCATGAGAAAGTTGCGTATGAAATAGACCAGATTGGCCAGTGATTCCTTGCGTAATAACTCGAGTATTTGGTCCGATCAAGATACCCACTTTATAGCTCCTATTTATTTTTGGATCGCTTTAGTGATCTTTTCAGCCCCATCAGCCATATTGGCTGCGGCCATAATATTAAGCCCAGATTTTTCCAAAATCTCTTTTCCTTCGTTAACGTTCGTCCCTTCAAGCCGAACAACTAAGGGAACATTTAACCCAAGTTGTTTAGCAGCATTGCAAATACCGCGAGCTATAATGTCGCATTTCATAATGCCACCAAAAATGTTAACAAAAATGCCTTTTACTGCTTTATCTTGGAGAATAATACGAAAGGCATTGGTAACCATTTCTTCTGTAGCGCCACCACCGACATCTAAAAAATTGGCAGGGCGGCCACCATAAAATTTAATAATATCCATAGTTGCCATAGCCAAACCAGCACCATTTACTAAACAGCCAATATTACCTTCAAGCCCAATATAGCTAAGACCATACTTGGACGATTCAACTTCTCGTTCATCTTCTTCTTTTAAATCACGCAAGATCTCAATCTCTTTTTGGCGAAAAAGCGCATTATCATCAAAGTTCATCTTGCCATCTAAAGGCATCAGTTCGCCTGTTTTGGTGACAATGAGAGGATTAATCTCAAGCATAGAAAAATCATGTTTGATAAACATTTTATAAAGACGCTTTAAGAGTACTGCCAATGCATCGGCTTCGCTTTTTATAAGGCCCATCTTAAAGGAGATGATACCAGCGTGAAAATTTTTTAGCCCGACAGTAGGATCGACATTAACCTTGATAATCTTCTCTGGAGTTTTTTCTGCTACTTCTTCAATGTCAACACCACCTTGGGTTGAAAAAATAATAGCAATTGAAGCTGTTTCTCTATCTAGAAATAATGCCAGGTAGTACTCTTTTTCAATGTCACTTCCCGCTTCAATATAAACCTGGTGAACTTTTTTACCTTCTTTACCTGTCTGGTGCGTAACAAGCGTTGTACCGATCATTGCTTCAGCAACCTTGCGACATTCTTCTGGGCTTTTTACAAGCTTCACACCCCCAGCTTTACCCCGACCACCAGCATGAATTTGTGCCTTACATACCGCAACTTTTTGCTTCAAACGACGAAACGCAAATTCTGCTTCAATTCCCGATTGAGCCAGATATCCTTCTGGAACCTTAATTTCATTATCTCGGAACAATTTTTTTGCCTGATACTCGTGAATGTTCATATCGTTTCCTCTGCAGGCTAACAAGGCTTATGGTTTCTAGTCAGAAAGTATTATACGGCATTTAGGTGAAAAATACCGCGAAATTATTTTCAAAATCTACAATTCAAATTCCCTTGATTTTTAAGACGAGGTTCATGCTATAACCTCCAAATGGCTTTTTAGGTGCATTCCAACTCCTAAATAGCTAGGGCCAGAAATTGCCAACAAAGAGGAGATGCTATGAGAATTTTAAATTCTATGATCCGACTCTGCTCTCATTTTTTTCCTGTCATTATCGCCCTTAGCATCAATTCCAGCCTCATAAATGCCCATGCCATTGAAAAGAAAGATGACGACAACATTTCAGTTTGTGATGAAGAAGACTTCGAAGCTTCTCTTGCATCAGAAGAAGTTCGTTTGCTTGATTTTATCTCTCGAGAAAAAAATCTTACTTTGTTGCACCCTGTAAATATTATGACATCTGCTCAAACAATCCTTGCTATGATTCATTCACAGGGAATCACCGAAACAACATTGCGCGGCCTAGGGAAAGTAAAGGTATATAATCTCTTTTCCGGCGGTGGAGCAATCGCTGGGAAAAGGCGTATCATTGGACAGCTTCCTGGGATTCATGAAGTTGTAACCTCTATCCGTGACCAAGCTGCAGGTGACGATACTGGCCGTAGTGTGCCTCTTTTAGTCGGCACCCATGGCACAGGGAAAAGTGAATTTAAAACTGTCATCGCTAACGCTTTGAAGAACCTTAGTATGTCTGACTCTCGCTTTTTTTACTATGAAATAGCTTGGCATGTTGACCTGCTAAAAAATATCCCTGATCTAAAAATGCCGATGTCTGCAGTGACCGTGAAAGAATTTATTAGCCCTATGCACTCCTCCCCAGTTGCTTTACTACCTGAGGTATATCAAAAAAAATTAGCTATATTAGCGCAAAAAACGGCTTCAGATCTCACAAAAAGCGATGCCAAAATTACTATGCCAAAGCTTGATCCATACAGCACAGATATTAAAAATAAAATAATGCAGCATTTTAGCATGTCAAATTCTGATTTTGTCAAAGACACACTTTCCAAGCTAGAAATCAAGACAACCGATGTAGAAATCAATGAAAAAGGTCATGTGACTCAAAATCGCAAATTGCAGTCTAGCGACTGGGTAATTATTTTTGACTATTTTATGACTTGCAAACGCCTTGTGATGGGATCTGACGGCACTGTACCACTTATTGAGGCGCAAGGTGATGATGTAAACTATAATGAACTTATAGGTGGTGACTCTCCACTTTTCAAATCGTTTCCTGGCTCACCACCGGTATGGAACTTCTTACTAAACGGCGTTATTCCTAAAGCAAATAGAAACTTAGTTTTTTTTGATGAGATCTTCCGCAGCCCTTATGAATTTCGCAACTTTCTTCTAGGTGTTTTTCAAGAAAGACAATTAAGTATTATTGGCGATGTTCGCGCTCCTCTTGACGCTGTTATCTTAGCAGGTACAAACTCTTCCAATTTAGCGCAGGCCCTTGCTGACCCTAAAAGTGCAGCGCAGGTCAATCGCATGAAACAAATTCCTTTTGAGTGGTCTTTATATCCACAAGATATTGCTAGAGTCTTATTTTATATGAACTCTAATTCTCTTTATATGCGAAAGTTAGCCGCGGGCAATACATCCGTTGATGACTTTGAAACTACAGCACCATTTGTGCCCCTAGAGCTAGACTCTGTTTTTCCGATGCCTCACAAAGACCCAATTAAAACAACCGATGGTCGCTATGCTATCCAATACGGATCGCAAGAAGATGCAAGATCTGTACACATTAGTCCTCATGCCGTCAATTTGATGACAGATACGATTGCACTAACCAGAATGAGTTTTGCTAACGAAAAGCCTCAATCTCTGAAAAAAGCTGTTGCTGTCATGGCAGAACCAGTATTCAGAAACCCGCTAAAACGATTGAGTTTTTATAAAAATACGGGACTATTTAGCCCCGCTGTAGCTAGCGAAATTATTGAACTTAGCCAGCTTACAAAAGAAGGATCATTTGGTATCTCTACTCGAGTAGCAGGAAGATGGTTTGCAAAAGCAATTTCTCTAGCTATAGATTCACCATCCCACACACTAACACCAAAAACAGTAAAGCAAGCTTTCCAAATGATGAAAGCAAGCAGCCAGCTTGAAGCTAGCAGCGATGCTGAAGCTCTTAAATGGGAAACATTATTTGATTTGATTGTAACAGGCGTAACTATTCCAGCCTTAGAATCTGATCTAAATAGTGCCTTTAGTGACTCTGATAGAGCAGCTGAAATTTATGAAGAAACTATTTGCGAAGTTCTTGCGGTTGGCGGTGGTGATAACTCTTATGAAATTGAAGGCCAGTCAAGGATTGTTGATCGTAAACGACTCACCAAGATCAATGATTACTATCTAAAAGAAGTTGGTTTTGAACTGGCTGCTGCGCAAATAACAAGCTTAATAGCTATGAGAAATGATCGTAGTAACCAACATGAGACCGAAACCAAGGACCCGCATCTCATGAAAGCTATCAATGCTTATTTAGCAGATCATACAGAAGGATTAACTCTATCGACTGTATTACGAGCTGCTTTAAAAGCAACAAACTCAAACCCAGAGATTGCCAAAGTCACAAAGACTATGGAGACAAAAATGATCAATGAGCTTGGCTATAATATTCAGAGTATTAAAGATGCCTGGGAATTGATCCGCCAATATCAAGACATGCAAGAAAACCAAAAAAGCGGCGTTTAGTTTTTAGAACCTAAGGCAGATCTAAGATCTTTCAAGGGAGGATCAACATGGCTTGGCGAGTATTTGTTTTTGCTGCTATTTTTTCAGCTTTGCCATGGCAAGTGTTTGGGATTCATACTCGATTAGTCTCAGCCATCAAACAAGGGGGTGGAGATAATCTATGGATGATTGTTTTCTCGGATGAGAATGACAAAAAAACAGACCAAGCGCCTGGCATTTATTGCGCTGATAGCCAATCACGATTTACAACACCACTGGTCTTAGGTCATGTCTTACCTGCAAATTATCTCTCTGGTTTAACTCAACTTGATATTACCCAATTTACCAGTCGTCTGGAAGCCTGGGCGATCCTAGATGGGAAAATCACATTTTTTCATCTAGGATCTAGGCCAAATAACAAGCAAAGCTTTATTGTTTTAGGTGATGATGAAAACCCAATCGTTGATCAATCTAACAATACAGCAAGAATCGTCTCTCTCCCAAGTATCACTAATCCAGAAGATTTCAGCTTTCTTGAAATAGAATCTGATGGTAAAGGACAAAGTCTACTTTTTTCCGTACGAAACAATAATCAAATGTATAAAGATCAAACTGGTATTACTTTTCTTGTCCGCCTTTCCACAGAAAAATCAGGTGATACTTTAAATCTTACTTTCAAGCCAACAGTCTTTGATTATAAATTTTTATCTAAGCGAGAATTAGCAAATCTGCAGAACCCATATAATAAAAATCAAATTTTCTCTCGCCTAAAAGCAAATGATTTATACTCTCTGCGTGATGATGATTCACTTTTCAAAAAAAAATGGAAAAAGTCTGCTAATGAATCTCTTGCGAATGGTGTAATTCATTCTAAATTTACTCCCTATGTCCAAACAACTTCTGGCGAGATTATTTTACCTGAGAAGCCGACAGAAGATTTTGATCTTTCCCTACAAAAATCATCAGCAAAAATAAAGATTGAATCGCAATTTGGTGAAAGCCGCTCACTTATAACATTTTCAACAAACAAGGGAACATCTCAAAGTATCTATGGAGATCTTAACTTTACGCGACTTAATGAGCTGAAATCTAAAAAAGTTATTTCATCAAATGAAATTTTTGAAAACTTACTTATGCGCGTTTATGCAGATACTATTCTTGTTTTTATTGACAATCGCATTAATGTGATTGATCAAGGTGTAAATCACTTTTTACTACCTGCACCAAATGTCTCTGACCCTCTTCCTAATGATTTTAGTTTTTTCATTCAAAAAATTAACGATACTTTTTCATTTTTATTAATCTCTTTGCAATATTCAGACAAAGCTATTACTTCTGCTTATTTGATAGAAAACACCAAAGAAACAGCGACAATGGCATCTTCAAGGCATGCTCAACTTACGAATTCTTTTTTTACTTCATCAGAACTTAGAAAGCGAAGTCATAAATATTTTGATGATTTACTATTTGATATAAAAACAGCAAATACTAACAATCAAGAAGATTACGATAAAGCACACGACAAAACATTACGCCATATTTCTTTAAAAAAGAAGCTTGCATTTAGAACAGATTTTCTTACTTACCTAGAGCCTGAAAGAAAAATTCAATTAGCAGATAATCTTTACTATTATCACTTCAATGAAATTGAAAAAGTCAACAACGAATATGATGGCCTTTATTATGAGCAATCTAATGCTGAACCGACAATTATTCAACCTTGCCAAATTTTATCGAAATTAGACCGACCAGGTGTAAAAGATGATGTCCTTCTAAGCGAAGAGAATCTATCGCTTGTTTCTGACAAAGGACTTCTTTCTATTAACGCGATAGCGGTCGATCCAAATTTTTCAGATGGCAAGTCTGAATACTATGTAGTATTTTTCTCTAATAAATTCGACAAAAAACTAAATCCAAGTCTAAAATGGACTAGAATTGATGCGTGTTTTCAAGATTTTAGAAAATTAAAATTTTTTAAAGCTCACAACCAAGGATTAAGTGATTTAAGCGCCTTTGCCATGATGTTTTCTCATGAAAAAAACAGTCATAATGGCTTAGACAACTTTTATTTTTCAATAGATAAAACTCTGAAAAATTCTGAAAATATTTTACAGGCAACAACCCATACTGCACCAAAAGTTAGTTCCTACTCACAAATCGAAGACTTAAGTGCCCTACAAAAAAGAATTTTTCCTGGTTGTGTTATCGATGGTCGCTATTTTACCGGGGAAATTGTTAGCAAAAAAGACACCGCCAGCGGCTTGCCTCTCTTAAGCCAAAAGCTAAGTCTTTCCGGCCTTGGCACAATAGATCTTAGTATATACGCCATAGATCCAAATCTAAACGGAGGGTCCAAAAATATAACTTTGTTAATTGAAGCTAAACATTTAAATGATTATCGAGAATACTATAGCCTTTTTGTTGATTCTCCTTTAGAAAAAATTAGCAACTTAACCATCATTCATCAATCATCCGCAGCAAATAAAAATTTTGGCATCATCTTTACACGACAAGATGAAAGCTCATCAAAAATTGACACTGTCTTTTTTCAAGCCAAAAAAATTTCCACCGATACTGTTGGACAATTTTTGCATGCACCATATCACTTTAATACTATCGCACCATATGACCTTGAAAAGGTTAATCAACATCTTTTTATTGACAATGAAGGACATTTTTACCTCGCTCGCAATGATAAAGATCTTGGTCATCGTCTATTCGAAGTAACAGCTCTGCGAAATGGTTATAAATTCAAGCAACACAAAGCGATCTACAACTAAATAGAATTAAGAATCTTGATGATATTGAACCGATGGTCCTTGATAAAGGGACTTGGAAGATTGAGAAATCTCTTGAAAAACAAAAATATGGGAAAGAACCACCACGCTATCCCTTTCCCTTTAATCTAGGTTCAGAAGATTTAGAAAACTATCGAAACATTATCTTTGATGGCTTTAACCAACGCTTAGAAGAATGGGCAAAAGCAGATGTAGCGCCAAAGCATTGCGTCCTTTTAGTTAACCCTGATGTTAAAGAATATCTTTTAAAGGCAATGGCTGGACATTGGTTTCTCAAAGCTCGCCCTAACGACAAAAAATATTGGGGCATTCAAAACCCTAATCTTCAACTTTATTACATGCGTCCACTAGCTGAAATACAAATTAGCCAGTATAGCATCAAAAACAACTTTGCCAGCATGAGTCAAGCCTTAAGTCGAGGCATTGTTCCTGTGTTAATGGCAGATCTAGCAGATATAGTAAACCACAGTAAAATAATGCCAGGTGAAATTGACAACCCATACCTGATCAGTGTGCCAAGAGACACTTCCAGAGGAAATGATTCCTTAGGCGGGTATCTTGGCGGTGAATCAAAGAACGATCCTGATTTAAGCTCTGATGAAAGTTTTGGCGATGATTCTCAAGAATTAGACGTAAAAACAATAACACCAAGTATTATGTATATTCTTGCTAATGAGGGCAATCAGACAGAAATCGAAGATTTCAATAAAAATAGAAAAAACCGATTTACTACTTTATTAATTGGCACAAAAGAAGAGTGGGAAAAAACCAAAAGGTATGTCATAAAATCTGCAGAAAAAGCCAAGCAACTCATTCCGCATTTTGAAGAAATAGAAATTAGCGAACCTTCTTTTCAAGAGAGGATAAATCTTTTAACAAGCATCCTATCAGCTAAAGACAAAGCTCTAGATGGCATTGATTTTAACTTAGATGGCATCTCTATATCCAAACAAACAAGCAACGAAGATAAAATGAATACTTTTGCTCGCTATGTTATCCGAAAAGATCAAACATTAGCCGAGCAACAGGGCGAAAGCGTTCTTTTTGCTTTTGTCCGGCTTATGAACAAATTTAAAGATGGTCTTAACCAAAACCTAATCAAAGAAAATGGCGAAAAAATCGTTATAGGAAGCGCTTATGTCGAAAATATGATGGCTGCAACCTATTCAAATGTACCTCTTAACGTCAAATATTTGCCAGATGACGATCCTCTAAAAAAATTATCAAAAGATAATGCTGTTGCGGAATGGAGCAAAGCAGGTTATGCAGGAAGCATTAGCATAATTAAGAGAGTTATTGATGGCATCAAAGCTCAAACAAATAGCGGTGATCGCAAGGCTATACCAGCATCTTTTGTTCTTTTTGGTGAAAGAGGCAGCGGCAAAACATATCTTTTTGAAACGCTAGTAAAGAATTTTCTAAACTTGCAATGTTATGATTTTTTTACCAAGGACGAAAAGAAAAATCAATCAGCACAATGCTTCATGGTTAACATGGGCAATATTATCGATAGAACTTCTCTTTCTAAAGAATCAGAGAATATGGATATCGACACTCTCCTTGTCCATCTAGATAATTTTTTAAAGCTACCGAAAGGGCCACGTGGTTTTATTCTCTTTGATGATGCTCATATCATCAATAGAGAAGTAAGAAGTAAATTAATGTCTAGAATACGCTCTCTTTTTGAAGCCAAAAATGGCAGGTATCGAGGAACAAATATTCGTAATATTTCTCTTTTTATGACTATGAATCCTACTTCTGATAAAGAGAAGATTAAAAAATTCTCTGGCAATGAAGATCCAACTCTTATCCAGCTTGCTGTTGCCACTTTTAATGGTGATGACAATAAAGTTGATGAATCTTTCTTTAATCGATTTGGCGATATCATTCGCCTTGATGTTTTTTCTACAGGAGCCAAAGGATTTGAATTATCTAAAAATCTTTCAGAATCAGCGTTAAGTAATTTTCAAGCTGGAAAAACATTCTTCACCGTATCTGATAAAGTTATTTCAAAAATTGTTGAAGAATATTCAGATATGAATGCTAGAGATTTTCTCTCTGCTGTAAGAGCACTCACTAATCTTGTGCATGATAAAGACGAGCACTCAGACGCTAGGTCTAGAGAACTTTATATTATTGTACCAAAACGTAAAGATGTTGCTAATCGCCGCACCTATTATGGTGCAGAAAATAGCATAGAACACTATGTTAAAAACAACTTTGATGTTGTCGATTTTAAAGGAGATGTTTGGGGCTATTTAAGTTTTCTTGAAATGATGCTTCGCAACGTTCGTCTAAATATTCTTTATGATCTTATCGATTCCTTGCAAGGACAGAATGTACTTGCAAGCTATCGTAATGAAGTCATCAGACCAACGCTCGAAGCTATTGAAAAACATATAGCAAAGCATCCATCATTACCTTTAAACACATTAAATATCCAGTGGGGATCACTTACAGAAACAGCCAAACTTAAGCGGATGGCTCGCATCAATGATGCTGTTGCAGAATTAAGCCCAGAAGCAGATTTTTTCCCGCCTCAGCTCTTAAATTTGGACAGCCGCTCCTATGATGCTGATTA
>CALBMD010000252.1 GCA_937896265.1 uncultured Pseudomonadota bacterium | reverse complement strand
ACATCTTGGATTAAACCGCTCGATTAATTTTGTCCAGTACTTTTGGGGAAGTCCAGTCCTTGATCTGTTCCAAAGCGAATCTGGTAAGACGCATCACTTTGCCCTTTATCTAACTCCATATTTTGTGATGCCTCATTTTGGTTTTGGCATAGGCTTTGCGAACCCATTTACTATGGTGGCTCATAGCAATATCAATGTGAACCTTGAGTTTGGGCCTGATATTGTAGCGCCGTTTTCTTTTGCGATGAATTTCTTAGAGAAGCGTCTGAGCGTTGGAGCAAGTTTAAAATTTATTGCTAAAGGCGGCTTAGATCACGATTTCAACCTGCAAACCATGTCGGCTTTCACGTCAAAAGATGAGTCAGACGCTAATCGGACAAAACTATCAGATCTATTGCAAGGTGGTTATGGGTATGGTGCTGATTTAGGGATGCTTTTTACCCCTATAAAGACCATGGAGCCAACTCTCGGTATAAGTATAACAGACATAGGGGGCAGTGTTTATCAAAAGGCAAACATTGGCGATACAGCGGTTTCGGCGCCTGATCCAAGACCAGCTGCGCTAAATACTGGAATTAGTATTAAGCCTATCCAGTCCGGCGCATCCTATGTTTTGCTTGCTATGGATTCTGACATGATCAATCAACCAGTACATTACTCGCATAAATTGAACTTAGGCGCTGAGTATGGTTTTGGCAAGATTATTAAGCTTCAAACTGGACTTCATGACGGCTATTTGACAGGAGGGATGCAGTTTGATGTCGGGCTACTCAAGCTTAGGCTAGCAACTTATACCGTGGATCATGGTCCAGTTGTTGGTTTGGCCTCTAATTTGGCTGAGCGGCGATATCTTCTTCAACTTAATCTCTTACTCTAAGCAGCGGAGTCAAAAGATGACAGATCTAGTACGACGATGGATCATACTGCTTTTTGCACTAAGTTTGAGCTTTTGGGGGCACGCCAAAGGCCTTGATGAATTAAATTCAGAACAGGGGAAAACGCCGCAAAAATCTGAGGGGGAAAAAAACACCGACGAAGCGGTTAAAAAAGAAAGCCAGGCCCCATCGCCTGAAGGGGCAGCAAAAAATGGTGAGGGAAAGGATAATAAAGAAGAAAAAATAGAGCCTTCAGAAAGTAGCAAGGCATTAGCGGATAAGCTTTCCCTGCGAGCGGGGTTTGCTTTGGCTTATGCCAGCGGTAGTAGCAAACAAGATAATTGGGGCAGCTCTGGCATGTCTCATATTGCTTTGGATTATTTGCTGGAGAAAAAGTTATTTGGTCTTGCCAGTCATGTTGGTTTTCGTTACGCGCCCTTTGATGTCATCATGCATGAAAAAGAAGGCTCTTATAAAGAAGAGTACCGAGGTGTCATTGAAAATTACCTATTAGGGGTAAGGCTTGATGTTAAGGCTTCGGAAAAAAAAGTGGTCTATTCGAATGTGGAACTTGGCCTTTTTCGTCAAAATATGAAGGCAAATGGCGATTTTGCCCCGACAGGGGCTAAAAATAATAAAAAATTTGGCGCTATTATGGTGCTTGGAGGTGGGCTGGATTATAGGTTTGGTGACAAAGTTCTAGCTGGTCCTCAGTTAAATCTTGGTCTTGGCCAGTATGCTTTGGTTCAGACTGGAATCCAGATATCGTTTGTTTTTTAGATGAAAACTAAGGAAAATGGATCCACTTTGATTAAGTGGAGACTGAAAGCTTGTCGATCAGAAATTTCTTTTTGTTACTAGCTGTGGCAATCCCGTTGTGTGGCTTTAAGAGCGGGCTGAAAAAAGGCTATTTAAACGTCAGTGCTAATTTAGAAGGCTACTATGAAATCTATAGTATTGAAGGGGATGCAAGCCTTCAATTTGTCTCAGAACAGCTTGGCCAGTTCAATAAAGATGTAGAGCTTGACCCTGGGCAATACTTAGTGCTTGCCGATTGTTCACATGCAATAGTTGTCATTCATCCAGGTAAAAGGGTGCAGCAGACAGTGCACTTGCTTGAGTTTGTGCCACCTCAAGAGCCGCAGTCTGGTGATTTGTTCACGGTCCAATGTACTCGCTATGAAAGATCTCATCTGCGGCAACAGATTAGCAATCGGTTTCGCTTTTTTGTCTTTCCCGGGGCGAAGGATGTCCTTGTTGGTATGGTCCCTTTGAAGATTGATCTACCAAAAGGAGACAACCAAAAACCTATTACTAAGCAATTTAAACTAGCAGCGATGCGGATAGCGCCTTGGCAAGAGCTTGGCGAGAAGGAAAAAAGTCCTTTCTTTGTTTCTCCATTAGATTCTTTGCTGTCGATTACTCAAGCGCAAGAGTTTGGCATGTGGCAGTTTCTTCTGCCGGGTCAATATCAAGTATCAGTAAATGGCACTAGCAAAATAGTTAGGTTGTCAGAGGGTGAGGTCCTTTCTCTTAAACCCGCAACTTTAACAATCAAAACGGGCACCCTTAAGGAAGCAGGTTGGCAAAGCGCAAGCCCCTTCTATGTCGAAATTAATGAGCAGCATTCGTTAAACCCAAATGCTCATTATCCGATTTTGCCCGGGCCAGTACAAATTCGCTTACCACAGGACTCGCAGGGCCATAAAATTGAACTTTTAGAGGGAGAAGTCAATGAGATTAGGCTCAAGAGTATCACGGTGCAGCTGGGGTGTTCGCCTGGGGAATGGGAATGCTTAGGTCTTCGTCATGCTGAGCTGTTTGAAGGCAATGAGCATTATCCATTTAAAACAAGCGCTACCGACGTGCCAATTTTCTACTTACAAAACAAAGTTACTATCGGGTTAGTGGGCTCTTCGGGGATTCGATATAAGATTCCAGCAGAGAGCCAGGACGTAGTCCTTAGGGCTGGCAAAGTGGTTCTTGAACCCAAGCCGGTATTTAAGCAAGGCCAGTACACTGATCTTGTGAGGATTGAAGGGGCTGATAAAAATCTTGAGGGTTTTTCCGCTGATATCCCTCCAGATGGTCCATCGACAATTCCTTTAATTGAGGGGACTTATATCCTAGCTCGTTTTACCTCTTTTTCAAGCCAAGATAGAGAACGAGTCGATGTCAAAAAGACTTTTACATTATTGCCATTTGAAGAAAAACATATTGAGGTACCTTATTATGTTAGCGAAGCTAGGATGAAGAAATTTGCCAAAGAGTATCAGGCCAGAAAGGAAGTAGAGGCTTTAAAGCGTGCCAAACAAGAGCGCAGCATCAAGAAAATGCTGATGTACTAAGATGGACTGTGTTCTTTAAGTAAGCCTGTGGCGTTAGCAAGACCGCTCTGCGAAATCTCTTCCCCGGATAAAAGCTTAGCAAGCTCTTCAACTCTAGTTTTGCTATTTAAAATCGCTACCTTGACAATAAGCTGGCCGCTTATTTTTTGTTTGCTAATGCCTAGATGATTTTGGGCAAAAGAGGCTACCTGGGCTAAGTGAGAAATGCAAATTACCTGCGTATCCTTGCTGATGGCTTTAATTTTTTGCCCCATTTTGGTAGCGCAGCGTCCTGACACACCGACATCGATTTCATCTAGTACTAATGTTTGAACCTGTCCTTTTCGCAAGAAAATTTTGTTTAAAGCCAAAGCAATGCGTGAGCGTTCGCCTCCGGAGGCAACCTTTGTTAAGCGACCAAATTCGCTAGAGGGGCTGGTTTTTATTTCAAAATTGATTTTTGAAGCGCCAAGTTCTGAATGTTTAGTTAGGATAGTTTGGATTTGTTGCCATTTATCTTGTAAAAGCTCTCCTTCTTTGGAGTCTTTTAGCCATGAAAGATCAAGTTCATTGATTGCTGTAGCAACAGGTAGTCGCTGAAAACGAATAAAGCAGTCTTCAAGGCTTAGGTCCCGAAGCTCCTTGTGGCAAAGAGCCGCAAAAGGGCCTTCTGCTTGCTTGCGCTCTTCTTCTAAACGGAGAGCCTTTTGTTGCAGGAGCAGGGATTCATCGAGAATTTGCTTGAGAAGTTCATGGATCTCTTCGCCAGCTTTATCAATGGACACAAGTGTTTTCGCTAAGCTGTCTTTGCGCTCAATAAGCTCTTCAATAGTAAAGACGCCCAGTTGGCGAAAAAACTCTTGGTACTTGGCCAGGCGATGCTGGTGGGTATCAAAAGTTTCTGGATCAAATTCATCAGCTGCTAGTTGGCTAGTTAGAAAAGCCAGCTGATTAATACTTTCGTGGATTTCCGTGGCAAGTTCCTGCATTGGCTTGCTATCGGCTCTTAGCCGCCAGAATTTTTCAAGGCTTCGCTTTAAATTTAAGCTTTGGCTGAGCAAGCTATAGTCATCATCACAAAAGTATTGAGAGATCTCTTTAAGAATTCCTGAGACCTCAAGCCTTTTTTGGGCGTTTTGACAATAGTTTAAAATCTCGCGATAGTCTTCAACGCTTGGCGCGAATTTGTCCAAGGTTTCAAAACGATAGCGAAGATAATCAGCTTTTTCATGGTTTTGGTTAATAGTTTCGATTCGATTGGTTAGCGTTCGTACTAAAGATCTTATCTTAATAAACTGCTTGCGGACGCCCTCGCTAGTCGTTTGCTTGTCGAGCATTTTGTCAAAGAGTTTAGTCTGGTATCTTTCGTTAAGAGATTTTTGGTTTTGGTCTTGACCCAAAATATCGAGCCAATTTTTTGATAAAAGCTTTAATGTCGTTAAGGAGACAGCGACATCATTGATAAATGCTTTTGATCTAAAGCCATGCGTTAATGTTCTGCGGACAAGCAAATCAAAAGAGCCATCAGCATTCTTGCTTAAAGGTATATCTAAAGCATGAATAAGTTTCAGAGTGCTAGCGCTTTTCTTAATAGTCCAGGTTGCACAAACAGAAGCAATCTTGTCGGTTGTATGTGGGTAGAGGCTGGCTTCTACCTTTTCGCCTCTAAGGGCATCCAGGGCCTTAATAATCAGCGATTTGCCTGAGCCGCTTTCCCCGGTGATGGCGTTAAACCCTAAACCAAATTCAAGCTCAAGATGATCTATGATAGCAAAATTATCAATCTGAAGCGTTCTAAGCACAGAAACTCCAAGGCTGATTTGGTTATCGCCTTACAAGCCTTTTACAAAGGTTTAGCACTGTGGTGCTTCTTAAGAATAGATCGTCCGCTTTTGTCCAGGTCCCTGAACCTGTAGCTGCTGGTTTGTGAAAGGTATAAGCATTAAGTTCATGATCGCCTGAAAAGCATTCTTGGACCAGTTCTAAGGCTTGAAAGTACTCTTTAGATTCAGGTCCATGCTTGCTCAGATCTAAGGCTGCTTGCCGCAGGTCCAAAGCGGCATCGGTCTCGCCTTCTTCATCAAGAAGAATGGCAAAATGATTGATTTCAGTTATCAGCTCTTGCTGAGAACTCTTTGGGTCTCTTTTTTTAATTGTGATTGGCATGCGATTTCCTTCGCTCAGAGGCTGCCCTGCGGCTTTGCCCTACGCATTGTAATGAACTAGCGTTCTAAAAGCAATTCTGATCTGAATAAAAATAATCAATAATTTTAGCTTGACAGCTCGGGTCGTTTTCACGTACAAAAAGGCCCTTGGAGTTGAGAGGGCTCATAGCTCAGCTGGTAGAGCAGCACACTTTTAATGTGCGGGTCCCTGGTTCGAATCCAGGTGAGCTCACCAACTCCAAGACTAAAGATAGACGGTTTGTCCCCATCGTCTAGCCCGGCCCAGGACATCGCCTTTTCACGGCGACGACGGGGGTTCGAATCCCCCTGGGGACGCCACTTTTCTCCTAGATTTAGCGTCAATCAAGCAAAAAATGCAATAAATTACAATCTAGCAGTTAGCTTGTCTTTATCATCAGGCTGTCTCTGTCTAAAGCTTTGAAAATCGATATAGGGCTTCATAACGATTTTGCTATGATAGAATTAGGACGAAGTTCTGTTCTATACGATTGCCTGGAAGCGAGGGCTAGCTATGGTTAAAGAAATCGATTTTGTTGAGCTAAGGGCTTTATTGGTGCAAGGAGCTGATCTCATTGATGTAAGAGAGCCTGAAGAGACAAGCGAGGATAGCAAGTTACCTGGTGATAGGAATTGGCCTTTGTCGACATTCGGTTTGCGGCAAAAAGACCTTTCAAAGGATAGGCCGACTATATTTTACTGCAGGTCTGGTTTGCGTAGTCTAAAGGCTGCAGAGATTGCAGAAGCGTGGACAGATCAAACCTTGTATTTTCTAAAAGGCGGTCTTTTAAATGTTAAATCATAGTGACTGTGAGGCTAAGCTTTAAAACTAGACTCAAGGTTAGCCCTTCTGTTACGCTATGGCGGCATTTGTATAGTGAAAGAGTATCGAGGAAGATACAGTCATCAAGGCATCATTTTTAAACAAACTTTTTAATTGAAACGCAAACTATGGAACTTGAAGAAATAAACATTTCTGATATTGAAGAAAAGGTCAGCATAAAGAAGCAGTATTTTGCGGCCGCTGGTGTTGCTATTGGGCATGATTATTTTCTATTTACTTGCTTAGAAGAAGAAAAAACGCAGCGATTTCTGCGCAAAGACGGCATTGTTGCTATCTTAGATCTGGCTAGTATTTATGAGCAAGGTGATGCTTTACAGCTCCAACAAGAAGAGAAAAAATCTTTTGATGGAGAGGTTGGTGACGACGTTAAGCAGCTTATAGTAAGGCTTTTTGATCGCTATGCAGAGCTCTCTCCTGAGCTTTGTGGTAGCGGTGTTTTAGATTATGCCGCTCACGGCGGTATTTTGACCCCCTTTGTTGAGATGGCTCTCAATTTAGGTGGCCTTTTGCGAAGCCAGCTGAGGCTTTTTCTGCCAGTGAACTTGGAGAGTAGGGCTAAAGCTGAGGTGCTTTGGTCTTTTGTTGAGCAAGAAATAAAGCAGCGCTTTGCTGGTTACAGCCAATACATGCTTTCTTATCTGCACTGGACTTTCTATGCAATGCCGCCTGCTAAGATTGAGTTAAAAGACTTGCCTCCTGTTGGTCGGTATCTGCCGCTACTTTATGCTTCGCAAAAGCAAGCCCAGCGCCAAGCAAACAACGGTGGCTTTGAGCGAGCAGACCAAAACAACAAAATGGATAATAGAGGAAGAGATAGAAAGCGTCCAGAAGGCCGTGGTGAAGCTGTTAGAGGCTCTTTAAATCGAAGCAGTGAAGCAGATGAAAAAGCTGCCTTAGAGGAAGTTGAGCAGGTTTTAGCGCAAATAGGCGACTCTCAAGATCAGGTGAACATTCTCCTAAAGCCGCAAAACTCTTATTTGCGACGAGCTCAGCATAAGCGAGTTCGAGAGTTTGGCTTTGACTCAAAATCAGAGGGAGAGGGTCCGCTCCGGGCGCTTCGTATTGTTGGAACGCGCACTAAAAGATGATGGCAAGCCAGTCGCTTGTTTAAGATAAGCGATCTCTGCAGAGGTTAGTTGGCGAACTTCGCCTGCTTTGAGGCTAGAATCAAGGCGCATCTCGCCAAAGCCATCACGAAGAAGCCGCAACACTGTACAATCTTGGCTCTCAAACAGTCTCCTGACGAGTCTGTTGCGTCCTTCAAACACTGTAACAAAATAAAAAGCACCAACAGACTTGCCTAGATTGATTTGATTAGCTGGCACAATATCGCAGCGAGCCTGGCCGTCTTTGAGCATAACGCCATTTCTCAGGTTAGCCAAAGTTTGCGGAGTAAGCGGCTTGTTAACGAGAACTTTATAAGTCCTTGGCAGTTTAAAGCTCGGATGGCACAAGCGATGGTTAAGTTCGCCATCATTGGTTAATAAGAGCAAACCTTCACTCATATAGTCGAGTCGACCAATAGAGTTTACGGCTAATTTTAAGCGCTTGAGGGATTTGAGGGTAAAGATAGTCTCTTTGCCTGGCTCTGGCTTTTTCGAGCAAAGAAACCCTTGTGGCTTATGCAAGAGTAGATAGACTTTATTAGGCTCTTTAGTCGCCATAAGGCGGCCATTCATTTCAATGCGATCGACACCGGGGTCCATCTTTTGGCCAAGAGAGGCAATATGGCCATTTACTTTTAGTTTGCCTGCCAAAATCATGGCTTCAGCCTCGCGGCGGGAGGCTATACCCATTTGGCTAAGCCATTTTTGAAGTCTTATTTCCACGGTTGTTCTCTAATGAATTTGAGAGCGAACCATACAAGATTCTTTGAAAGAATGCAAGTATTTGTTAGCTGTCTGAAATGTAAGAGGAATTTTTATCTGAGTGGTCGGGGCGACTGGACTTGAACCAGCGACCTCATGCTCCCAAAGCACGCGCGCTACCAACTGCGCTACGCCCCGAACTTGAATACATATAGCTACTTAAAAAATGACGCCAGGTCAATTGGATAAGTAGAGATAAAGACATCTAAAGCAACAAAAAGTAAATAGATAGGCGAAACCCAGGTGTTTAAGCCTAAAAACAATAAGGAATTGGTTGAGCTTGCCACCGTTTGAGGGGAGATTTTTTGTTGGATAGCGATAAAAATTGTGCCGACGGCCATGATTCCTAGATAATAGAAATAGCCGGCTTTAACAACAAGACCTACGCTGCCTAGCAGGCTTAGAGAAGCTAGAAAGCAAAGCCTGCTAATAAATAGCGCCCTAGACCACCCTAATGTTGAGGGAGCGCTATAAAGGCCTACAGAGCGATCAAAATCAAGATCAAGCAGGGCATAGCAGATATCAAAGCCAGCTGTCCAAAAAGTTAAACCAAGGCCTAAGAGAATAATAGGTAGGCTGAGTTTGCCGGCTAAAGCAACCTCAACAGCTAAAACAGAGATTCCAAGACATGTTCCAAGATAAAAATGACAAAGCATAGTATGCCGTTTTAGCAGTGGGTATATAGCCAGGATGATAAGGACAAGAGGGCTTAAATAAAAAGCCAGTTTATTAAGCTGGTAGCTAGCAAGCATAAAGAGTAGGCCTGCAACCAAGCTCCAAAAAAGAGCTGCCCTAGCTGTTAAAAGACCACTTGGGATTTTGCGGTTTTTGGTCCTTGGGTTTTTGGCGTCGATAAAACGGTCGAGATAGCGGTTGATCCCCATAGCAAAAGTTCTAGCGCTAACCATGCAAGCTAACAAGAAAGTAGCTGTATTAAGGTCAAAAAACTGCGGTTTTGTGTAAAAGATAGCAACAGTAGCAAATGGTAAAGCAAAAATGCTGTGTTCTATCTTGATATCGCTAAGAAAATGCAGAAGGCTTTTTTTTCTTAGGAGAGCTGTTATGGCTGTAATCAAGGTTATCCTCACCTATAAATATAATTTGAGGGCAAAAATCGTTAAAGTGTTTGATTTTAGCTTCCGACACGTGGGATGGCCCTAAGGGAGAAGCTGGCATGTTGAGTAGATTTATTTGCAGCGCCTCTATTTTTTTCTGGATCCTTTCTTGTCATAGCCCAATTTTTACAAAGGAAGACGGGATCTTGAGTCTGCCTTATTTGAAAAATAATGCCAATGAATGTTATTTCTTAGACGATTTTATGCCTGTACCAAATAATTTAGTTTCAGGAAAGTCAGGTTCAACAAGCCTGCGATATTATACCTACTTAACAGCAAACTACAAAGAATGGAAAAATCAGAAAGAAATTATCCTTTCATTTTATTCAAATGATGGGGCATGTTGGAGTCTCTACGAAGAGTTAGCGATTTCCGACTGATTTGCAAGCCTTCTAGCTACAAAAAATTTACGTTAAACTAAAAACAAAGCGATAAAATTTATAGAGAAGGGGGCCATGATGGTTTGGCTTAATCTGTTATTTCTTTGGCTGACAAGCTGCGCAGCTTTGGCTCCTCAAAAGACACCTACTGTGCTTGGCAATGATTTGGTAAAGGCTGGTTTGTATCGAGAAGCCATTGATGTTTATACAAAAGCTCTAAGCAAGGAGCCTGAAAATATGGCGCTTCATCGCAATCTTGGTATTGTACTGGTGAAAACAGGAAACTATCCTAAGGCGCTTAAGCATCTAAAAAAAGCTATAGCTAAGTATGAAAATGACTTCGATAGTAATTTCTTCTTAGGAGAAGCTTATAGAGCTGAAGAAACATTTGGAGAGGCAATCTTTTATTACAAAAAGGCAAATAAATTAAATGCGAAAAATCTGCATGTGATGAAGGCTCTGGCTTGGGCTTATTATAAAACAAGATTTTATAGTGAAGCTTTGCGTATTAGTCGGTTAGCTAGTGAGCAAGATCGAAAAGATGTGCAAACAAAAATTATTCAAGCCAGAATTTATCTTAAACTGTCAAAATTCAAGTCAGCATTTGATCTTATGGAGCAGGCAAAAGCTAAGATCTCAAGTCTTGATTTAGCCTTTATTGAAAGTGTGCAGGCAGAGATCTATCAAAGAATTGGTCAGGATAAAAAGGCTTTTATTCTCTATCAATCAGCGCTGAAAAAGCAACCGCTGCTAGCTAGCGCTGTTTTGGGGCTAGCGAAGTGTCATTTGGCTAATAAAAATTACAAAAAATCAATTGAGTATTTAGAGCAGGCGGTGCGACTTAAACCTGCGATGAAGGAGGCATATTTTAATTTAGGCTTGGCTTATGAAGGGATTAACAAAGAGAAATCATTAAAGTATTTTAGCCTTTTTCGCAGTAAAGCAGGAAGTGATCCAGATTACCTTCAGGATTTAGTATTAGCCAAACAAAAAATTAAGGAGTTAGGTGGCAGAGTTTTATAAAAGGCTCATTTCAGCTTTTTGGTAGCTTAGTAGGCTTCTTTTCGCTTCAAATAGGTTCAAATAAGATTCATAGCGAATGCGTAACTTTTCACTACTTGCTTTTGCTTGGGCTAATTGCTCTAGAAAATCTAAATACTCTTTATCTGTTTCTGCTAGTCTTTTTATTTTCGCTTCGCTACGGATGCCATCATCATAGCGTTGCATAGCCTTGGATTTTTCTGTGGCCTTAAAAAGAGAGAATTTTTCCGCTAATGCCTTAGAGTGGACATATTCCATACCAACTTTGTTGGCAAGATGCACTATTTCTTCAAGATTAAGGTGGTCGACTTTTTTTGGTTTTTTAACTGATTCTGCCATGGAGGGCTCGTGCATGGGAGGCGCCTTTTCAGATAAATGAAACTAGCAAATTAATATAATTATGCAAGTTAAATTGTAGACTTAAAAGCGTGATTTTTCCTTGGGCTAACATCCTAAAGAAAAAGAAGTAAATTACCGATTAACAAGGCAAAGGGGGCTTTGAACGATGGAAAAATTAAAGTTGACAGTAAAGCCCGAGGAGTTTTTCCAGGAGCGAGTGGCTAAAGCAATAGGCAATCAGAAAATTGCTTTAAGCAGTGAGGTTGAATTTTATCTAGTGCGCTTATTGTGCGACTTTATTAGCCCAAATGAGGTTGAAACAGCCAATGGCCAGTTTAGTGTCTTTGATGTTCCTTTGACTCTGCTCTTGAAAGAAGCTCTTGAATCACCTGCGGCGCAAAAGCTTAAGATATATAAAGTCTTAGGTGATACAAGCCTTTATATATCAGGTTATTTCCAAGATTTCTTCAACAGTAAGACTTTTGATATGAGTTATTATGTGCAGTTAGGCGCTAACGCTTACGAGAATTTGTCTAACCTTCATCGTGAAAAGATGCCGCCTCAGTCAGGAGTCTTTGTTGATCTATCCAAAAATTTTTCAAGGTTAGTTGATATTGTTGCTGAAGTTGCAGAAGAAATTAATCCAGCCAAAGACACAAATCTGCTTAGTCTCTATGAGCGTTGGACTAAAACTCAGTCTGATCGTTTGAGGAGAAAATTAGAAAATTCAGGTATAGTACCGGCGCAGGTAAGTAAAATATTGCAGTAGAGTTCTTTGTGACAGGTTGTTTTCAAAAAGAACTGCGATTTATTGAAGAACAGATTCAAAGTTACTATGCTTTGAATGCTTCTCAAAGTGCTCTGGATTATTTAGTCAACTATGAAGATTTAATCGAAGCAACCGGCACAAAGCCTCAGAGTTCTTCTGCAGGTTTATATTTAGTTGCAGAGGCAGCAGAGCAGTGTTTTATGGGCCTTTACTTGCCCCAAGAGGTTATTCATAATATCGAGCAAAATCCGCCTTCATTGCACCTGCATAATGGAAATCTTAATTCTTATTGGGTGTGTGTTGAGGAAGTTTGTCATTTTCATCAGCTACTTACTCGATTTGAACAGAAAAGAGTGGTGTCAAGATTGGAGCTTGAGCTGCAAGGAGAGGTCGACAAGCTGCTTTTTGCCGCTTTGTTGCTGCAAAAGCAAAATGGGTTTTGTGGTATCAGACTGATGGCGTATTTGCTGTTTGAAAAATCAGTTATCTTTGGAGATGAGCTTTATCAAGAGGCAAGTAGATTAGCAGCACAATTTTGGTATCCTCTAATTAACTTTGGTATAGGTGAGGCTGTTTCGCTTTTAAGCGAAAAATTCGTAGAATTTATGCGCATTAATTACCATCAACCTTTAGCAGAGAAACAGTTCAATAGACGATGGAAGCCTTAATGTTAGATAGTATTTGGCTAAACTACGACGTAAGCAAGCACTGAAGAGTCATCCAAAAAAATTTCTCCTATGTTATTGATGAGCTAGTTTTGTGTCTGGTTGCCGTATCATTATTAAAATGCATCCTCTTGGGTCATGGTCATCACCAGCCGTTATGGCCGCACTAGCCTGACCTAGTGTTAGGTAATCTGTTTGTATTACCCTCGTAGAAGGTTCAGGAAGGCTCAGAAGGCTCAGCACGGAGCAAAGTAGTTGGAACAAAGGATGGAACAAGGTTCAGCACGGAGCAAAGTAGTTGAATCAAAGTGAGGTTCAGCGCAGAGCAAAGTGCCCAAGATGTCGTTTGGTGACTTGCAGCCTGCTAGCTTATTATCATTTCCATGTATGCAAGAAGACAAATCGTTGAAGAAAACTCCTACACGCACGTGACCTTT
>CALBMD010000251.1 GCA_937896265.1 uncultured Pseudomonadota bacterium | reverse complement strand
AGAGGAAACTTCGCAGATGGTTCCTCCCAAGAAACCCAAGAAACTAGTTAATAACCTTAACTCCTAAACTCTCCAAGCTAGTCAAAGTAGAATTGATACCCAGCCCGCAAATCATTGCAGAAACTACATAAAAAAGCGGGCCAAAAAACAGCCTACTGCAAGCAAATCTATCCGCTACATTTTCGTACAGCACCCTTGCTGCACGACCACGATTTACGTCACAGCAACATCCATCAAATAAGCGATCGCAACAGCATTTTGCATCTCGAATACGGTTTGCTTCCCGAATTTGGTTAGCTAGCTCGGCATCTGTATATGAAATCAGCGTCAAATCGTAGTCATTTTTTAACCGCTCTTGCAAATGCCTTAGATTAGAACCCAAAGAGCTATGATGCTGAACTAGCCAGTTCCAACGTACAGCAAAAAAGTTTCCCGATTTTTGAATTTTACTTATATTACCAATCTCTTTAATTAGAGCAACTACTTCAGGACGAGAGTAAAAATCTGCTTTCACTACATCATCCTCAATAGCCTTGTGCAAAGTGTGCTTTAGGTCCTCCTCAGGAACTTTAACGCAACAACCGCAGCAACTAGCTCCAATAGACAGGGCAAATGCTAACATGCCAGCACGTTGATCTGGCAAAAACAATTGACTTTCCTCAGCAACTTTATCAACAAACATATCAGGTTGCTCAGGATCATCAGCAACCTGCACAATGTCCTCTCCATAGCGAGCATCAATGCCAGCAGCTGGATAAATTCGCCCTGCCCGCTGCCAGTAGATCGCACCTGCATCCCGAAAAAATTCGGCGCTAGCTCGAAATGCCATAAGAGCATTAACTAAAGATAAAGGCCCCAACACAAGAAAAGCAGATTCCGAAGGAGAAGGAGCCGTTAGAATATAAATACAATCAAACAAAAGAGCTAATAGCACAGCAATATTGGAACCTTTGCCGAGAATATTACCGACATGACAAACATTCCCATTATACCCAACACCACCAAGGAGCATTGCTGTCATACCAATTGTGTCAATAGCTGAAAAAATCGCTAATACAACCAAAGACTCTCTAGGAACATGAGCCGTACTAGCCTGAACAGGCTGACATGTTATATGCCAGGTGACTAAACAAAGTAACATCGCTACAGCAAGCCGTTGAACCAGTTGACGTTTCGCCACGCACCCCTCCCTGATAAGTTGGTTTTTCAACATAGGCAGTAGCTAGACGAAATTCAAGAGGAAAGATAGCGGAAAAAATTAAGGAAGAAAATCCCTAATCAGAGCATGACGATACAAAAAAATAGAGCCGAGCCTGAGTCGCTTATAGCGTGCAAGCGCCTTGCTTATGCTTCTTCAGAAACAACTTTCTTATTAATAAAGTAGAGCATCACCATTGTCACTAATACTGTCAAACTAACAACATAGCCCGCAACGTTATAGTGAATGAGATGCCCGTCTGGGTGACGAACGACTATAAGTCCTGCCAATACGGCAGCAATCCCACCAGACATCTGTTGCAAAGAAGCACTAATAGCCATAAACGAGCCTCGATTAGATGGCTTAGGTACAGCTGACATCATAGCCTGAGCAGGCACCATTCTCGAAAAAATTCCAGTAAATACCAGAACATTTATGAGTACTACAAGCGGTAAAGCCGTCTGCCCTCGATGGGTGTAAATCAACACCATGGTAATGGTAAGTATTCCACCAAAAACAAAGGTTGGATATTTGCCAAACTTATCTGCCAGCCGCCCAATCATTGGCAAAATTAATAATGAAGACAGGCCTGTACAAAGATAAATAATAGGAAGGTGAGCCATATCAATGCCTAGATTATGAACTGTGAAGTCACTAGCAAAAGGCATGAGCAAAAAGCCACCAGTACCAAGCAAAGCAGTAGCACAAAACGCCAAAGTATAGTCCCGGTTAAGGATAGTATCTTTCATATGAGCAATAGGATGACGAGCAACATTGTGCTTTAGATGATCAGTAACTGGCTTGAGATTAAAGGCTATGATGCAACCAACAACTACCCCAAGAATCGCAATCATAATAAAAGGAGCGTCCCAACCCCACAGATTGGAGAAAAAAAGACCTGTAGGAATACCCAACACTTGACTGATAGCAAAGGCTGTTTGAATAAGGCCAATCACTCGCCCTCGCATTTGCATGGGAAACAGATCGGTTGTAATAGCCATAACAATTGAACCAATAACGCCACCAAAAAGACCCGTCAACGTCCGAGCAAAAAGCAGAGCATGGTGGGTGGTAGCAAGGCCACAAAACAGCGTTCCGACAAGAAACCCTGTATAGAAAAAAAGCAAGAGGCGTTTGCGATCAAAACGATCAGCAAAGCCAGCAGCAAGAATCCCTGACACCCCAGCAGCAAAGGCATAAGCAGAGACAATGACACCAAACTGAGCTGGTGAAATGTTCAGTGCTGGCATGATCAATGCACCCATAGGCGAAATAATCATGAAGTCCAAGACAAGCGTAAATTGTAGAAACGCCAACATCGCGACAACAAATTTTTGGTATGGAGTAAACATACTCGGATTGTAACACGGGTTGGAGGGGGAAGGAACTTTTGACAAATTGAAAGAATAAGGAGGTGTCTAGAGAAAACAAGCTACGCAGTTTTCTCCTACCCCCTTCCTTACTAAAGCTTTTCAGAAGAAACGAGTTCTTTCTCACTTGCTAGTAAAACCTGGGCAGCAAGATATTCTGCTTTGTAAACAAGCGCCTTTTCCAAGATCTCAGGAAGCCTTTCAATGATCAAATTGCCTGGGCTATGAGGGAAGCGATCTCCTCTGTCTTTAGCAAGATCAAGCTTGCTACGTGGCCAGAAAGCGATGTTCTCTTGGTTTTCTTTCGTTAATTCAGGGTGAGCTAACTGTTTCTCAATGTCTAACCCATACTCTAGGCTGTAGTAGGCAACTACATGAGCAGCTGTTTCTATCATCTCAGGAGTTACTTCGTTAACTGCCCAACCCTCTTTTTCACAGCCGTCTTTGTCATAACAGCCAACAAAGTAAAGCCCAAGCGATCCGTCATTACTGCCAAGAGTATGAGAACCCCTCATGCTTTCTGCGCGGCCTTCCATATAGAAGCCACAAGGAGTGATAAACCCATGACCACCAATATCAGAAAACTTAAACCTTCCATCCTTATCAGTATGGAATTTCATAATATCTCTAACAACATCCTTCTCTTGTTCAACTCTTTCTTCGCGGACTTTAGCGACTTCCTCTGCAGATAAACCCTCAATAGATCGCTTAGCTGCCTCTAATAAAACAGAAGATCCAGATACTGTATGGCTTAAAACGGCTATTACAATGTCGCCTGTATGCTTTGCCATGTTCTTAATGTCAGGGGCAATACCCGTATTATCCCAGTCAGTACGAGGTACAAACCGCTCTTCCCCTAACATCTCTTTGAGAGAGTAGGCACTGAGCTGAATCGCATTAAAGTTGAAGACTAGAGCAGCTAGACCTATTCTGGAAAAGATAGACGCCTTTTTCATAATCAGCTCCTACATATTTATCTGTACTAAATTATGGAATATTGTGCTCTTTTTATATGATTTGTCAACCTCTTCGGTCATAAAGCTGCATAGAACTATCCTAACCGCCGAAAGTTGCAGGAAATTCCGCTTGAAAGTCATTAAAGGAACAAAATTGGCAGGTTTCTAGACACCAAACAAAATAAGAAAAAGCATTAGGATCGATATCCCCATCCCAGCTTGCTGATACAGCTCTTAGCTTGCCTAAAACAGCGAGCATTTCTTCATTTTGGTCTAAAGAATGCTTTTCAAGAATCCATAGGAGCATTAGATCCAGCTTAAGGTCAGACCATGTTTTAGGCTGAGCATCTATTAAGTATTGATGTGGGTTTTCGTAATTATCTGGCTGAGGCTCTGCTCTGCGATTCCTCTTATTGCTTGCTAGTAGTGTGGTGCTAAAAGTACAGACAAATCCCAGAACAAGAAGTCGACGAAATAGTACCGGCATAGCATACCCTTTCTGAGGAGGATGGCTTAGGTTTGGTGTAACTTAATGGATAGGTCTTTTTAGGTAAAGCAAAAAAGGAGACAGGAAGAACTCATCAGTTCTTGACACTAAGAACAAGGATTGCTAGTTTCCAAAAATTCTCCAGCCACAAATCCTCGAAAAACCGGTAAAAGAGAGAATATCTATGCGTAATTTCATTTTTGGATTGATCTTTGCTTGGTACAGCCTACCGACAATAGCAAGTCAGGATTTAGAGCCATTGCCAGTTCCAACTATTCTTTCGTATGACTATGAAGAGACGATAAAATTCTGCCGTCATCTTCTGCAGGCTATTAATAAAGTAGCTAACAATGGCGAAAACACCGAGGATTGTAAGCAACTTATAAAGACAACATTCCCAGATCTTGGCAATCTTTTCCAAGATCTGGGAATACTAATTGAATTCCACAGCAACAAAAATTTAGGTCTGCTCTATATGACTCAAGCAACTATCTTGCTTTTATTATTCTCTAACCATAATGGATATTATTCATTGCAAACAAAACCTGACATCCAATATCTCATCAACCAAGCTGATGAGTCAGCCAACCTTAAAGCAGACCCCACTATACAACAGCCTATCGACAACCTCCGATTAGCCTGCATGCAGCTATTAAATAACATAGAAGAAAGCCAAAATAAGAGGTCCATTCGCCTTCTGCTTATTAAAAAATGGATGCTTATAACTGGTAAACGGGCTGCTGTTGCTAAATTTCTTATCGAAGAATGCACAAACACTAAGGCTATATATCCAAATCTATCTGATGGAATAAAAAAACTAGCAGAAGAAGCTGAAAGAGCAAAATCCC
>CALBMD010000250.1 GCA_937896265.1 uncultured Pseudomonadota bacterium | reverse complement strand
CGGCGCTGGGGTCTGGGGAGCGCGCAGCTCTCCAGAACACCGTCTTATGCCAGGCCGCTATTACAAATTCTCAAGAGAAGAGTGAAAGAGCGTTTTTTGCTTCGATGTCAGAACGAGCAAAGATCCTTTGGAGGAAACACTTATCTGCGATGCAAAGCTAGTCCCTTGCGGCCGTTGCCTTGTCCTATGCGCTTTCGCGCCACAGACGTATCCCTGAGCCGACTTAGGCTCTACTCAAGCCTATTTAGCAGATGAATGGACTGTGTCCGCAAAAGACCAGCTTGTAAATGGGGCGTGCCATCTGCAGTTTTTGCATCTATAGGCAAAGAACGATCGCTACTTTCTAAAGAGGAGATCTTAAAACCAGGGTATAAAGCTGCTAATTCTTCAAAAGTCACAGAAAAAGCCGGTCCTTTTGCCTTAGTTTGATCATAAGTAAGAAGGATCACCAGCATCAAGATCTGCTTAGGAAGAATGTTTAAAAAATGAGATGCATATTTTTGCCGCTCAGTCAGAGGCAAAGCAATAAGAGCAGCTCTATCATAGACAAAACCAACATCAGCTAGATAGCTATCTTCCATATTATAAAAATCACCGCAATAGATAGAAATATTTTTAGCAAAGTAACGAATAAATTTTGCAGAAGATTCTTTTTGCACAGGCCCTAATTTAGCTTTATGCTCTTGGAAAAAGCTCTCACAAGCAATAGCGCTTACCTCGTTGCCTATGACTTCATAGCCTTTATCGGCGAACCACAGCATATCAAGGCTTTTACCGCAAAAAGGCACAAACACCTTTTTATCTTTAGCAAAGAGCTTTTCACTGCAAGCAAAATACTTCTCAAGTAACGGCTCAACTTTTTGCTGATGAAAAGGAATATTATCGTGTTGCCAGCAATCAAGCCAAAATCCAAGATTCATAAAGACCTTTCCTAAATCAGCTGTGATGATCCACAAGTGTTTTTAATTGGGCCACTGTAGGGAAATCTTTGAAGAAAAAATGCTGCTCGCTTAAAATAGCTTTTTCAGCCAAGGACAGAGATTTCGTTAGAGATTTTTCCACCCCAAGCTTAAGGTTCTTCAAAGGGCACTTCATTAAAGCCTGAAGTCTTTGGGTAAGCTGATGTTTGTGCCAGCGATGAAATAGCTCCACCTCGATACGTTCACCCTTTTTTTGGTATAAGGCAATATCTGGAACAACGTAATTTTTCTCGCCTAAGTTTAAGATTGCTTGGCTTGCTTCCGCTTGCCAAAAACCTGGCTCTTGATTAAAAGCCTCTAGCACTAATTTTACTTCCGGTAGCTGATAACCATCACTACCACGCCCCTTATCCTTCATGGGCACACTTTCATCTAGCTGCAAGTGGTAGCTTTGTTTATTTAAGAATAACGTTGCTTCGCAGTGAAACCTCTCTAAGAGCAAGATATGAGGCAATAGATGCGAAAATTTCGCACCGTAGCTCTTATCCTGCGCAAAAAGGCTAAGTGGTCCTGAAATTTCTAAGACAAGAGTCGCTTCTTCTGAAAGGACCTCAAACATCAACCCATGAAACTTAAGGCTCTTTATCAAATGGCGCTTTGTAATTAAATCTGTTTTATCGATCGTAAGCTTAAGTTTAGTTGCATGAAGCAAAAGCGCTGCTATAAGCTCTTGGTTATAAAGATCAAGGAGTGCTTCTGGCGCAATTGCCGTAAATTCGACCATCCTACGCTCATGTGGTAAATCAGCGAACAAGGCTTCTTTGGCTGTTACTAACGGTGTTTCGATAGCTAATGCCACCTCTTCTTGATAGGAGAGTAAAGAATCAAAAAGCTGTTCTTCACGCATAGCTTGCGCTTGCACAAAAAGATCAAGCCGCCAATCGATCAAATCATCAGCAAACTCGCCAAAATTTGCCTTATCAACAAGTAGCTTAAAAAGGCCAGCTAAAAGCACACGATCTTTGTGAGGGATCTGATCTTTAGCCTCTTCAAGCTCTCCCAAACTTTTGCCAACACCGTCTGCAAAAATCTGCAGAAGGCTCTCTGCCAAGGCTTTATTCTCTGGCAACTCTAGCTGCAAAAATTGCGGGAAGATGCCATCTCCCCTTTTTCTATACCGAAGGAGATTCTTGGTAAGCATGATGCTGCCTTCTTCTCTCGTTGACGAAATATTCTCCTGTCTTTTTAGCAATCAGCTCATAAAGAACAGCTCGTTTACCTTTTGACTCACGCAAAATGCGCCCTAACCTTTGCACATGCTCTCTGACAGTACTGTTGCCAGAAACAACAATAGCAACCGAAGCTTCCGGCACATCAACACCCTCATTTAATACTTTAGAATTCACAAGCACTCTAAGCTTGCCTGAACGAAAATGATCTAAAAGCAGCTTTCTTTCTTTTGCCTTAGTCTTATGCGAGATGACTGGCAAAAAAAGCTCTCTGCCGATATGGTAGGCTAATTCATTATCTTCAGTAAACACAATGACCCGCTCACAAGCATGGATTTGTAGAAGTTCCCACACTTTTAGGATCTTACCGCTTGCTGAGAGAGCAATCTTTTTTTGCAGACGAAAAGCGCGCAGAGCCTCAAGACCTCTGGCTGAACGAGAGGCTTTTAAGACAAACTGTTGCCAAAAGTTAGGCGCCTTAAAACTAATCCCTTGTGTATAAAGAAAATCTAAATAAATTTTTCGGTAGGATGCGTAGCTTTCTTTTTCTAAGGCAGTAAGCTCAATTTCCAGAGTAATTGTTTCAAAAGGCGCCAGGCCTAAACCAATCATTTCAGAAATCTGTGTTTGCCATACCAAAGGGCCCACTAACTCAAAAATCTTTTCTTCTAAACCATCTGCTCTTTCAATAGTAGCTGAAAGGCCTAAACGAAATGGAGCTAAGGAGGTGACAGCTATTCTTTGATACTGCTCTGAAGGTAAATGATGGCACTCATCAAAGATGATAAGACCAAAACGATTACCTAGCTTTTCAGCATGCATCTGAGCAGACTGATAAGTAGCCACCGTAAGATCGCTTATCTCATGCTCGCCACCACCCAAAAGGGTTGGTGTAACGCCTAAAAAATTAGTCAGCGTTTTTTGCCACTGAGCCATCAAATCAAGGGTTGGTACAATAACTAAAGTAGAACGGCGCAAAAGACTAATAGCAGCGATAGCCAAGATTGTTTTACCGCCGCCAGTGGGCAAGGAGACACAACCACGATAAGAAGCTTTTTTCCAGGCTTCTAGAGCTTTTTCTTGATGCTCTCGAAGCACTAATTTGGTTTTTAGAGAAAATTCTGTTTTCTGATAGGCTCGGGCCTGATCATCATAAACTAGACTTTTGCTGGTGAGTTCTTCTATAAACGAGCGGTAGTCAATGGCTAAAAGCCGCCACTGCTTGCTCCGCTCATCTCGCTTCACTTTTACAAAAGACTCTAAAAACTCTGCTGGCAGCCAATTGCAAGCAATAGTACCACTATCATAACGTAAATTGATCTTATTTTCTTCCATTGAGGATTTTTAGCAAAATAAAGCCACAATGAAAAGATATTATAGCTAAGATCTGAATTCCCAAAGGAGAATACAGACATCAAACACAAGCGAGAAAAGAAAAATGCGTTCATTGAGAAAATTGATCTCAATGAAACCATGCTGAAATAGCACACCCTAGCAATAATCTGCCAAGACAAGCACGATACTAAATTGAGGAAGACCCTCGCCTTCGGCTCAAGGACAAGTCTCTGGCGAAAAAACGGCAAGCGGTGTGCTGCTAAGCTCACGCTAAGTGCTAGAGGTTTAAAGAGATCTTCAGCTGCTTGCAAACTTGGCTGTTCATGATTCTCAACTAAAAATCTCGCCGCATCAAAATGGCTGACACCATGATCAATCGCAGTTAAAATCACCTCCTTTATTGAACAGACTTCATGAGGGGTTCCCAAATGCGAAATAGATTGTGGCTAAAAACACTAGGGCTTGTCATGCTACTAACAGCGCCCAGCTTTGCCAAAATAAAATCACTTTATGATCTTCATAATACGAATATTGAAGACCGGGGAGAAAAACCAAATGAGCTGGCTGATAGGATCAAAGCGGGAGAATCCTTTAATCAAGAAGAGTATCTTCTTGCCTCTCGAGAATTTGGCGTAGTTGTCGCTCAAGCTATGCTTGTACAAAAACCCTATTATCTTGGCAGTCAATCCAAAATATCTGGACGTACAGACCTTGCTCTCTGGCTACGCAACGCTGGTTCTATTGAGGAACTCTCCTCAATTAAACAGATTGCTACTGCCACCTTGTGGAAAAAGAAAAACAAAAAAGGCGCTGACGCTTTAATGCAGTTTGTAGATGATGATCATGAAGATTACTCAAATTTTCGCGATGGAGAGGATCGTGAAGCTAAAAACGATGCACTTAGCAAAGCTTGTTTGGCATTAGCTCTTGAGAACACACTTGAATTAACTATGACAAAAGAGGGCGATACAGTTGCCCATATATTAGCTACAGGTAGGCTTAAAAATAAGATCTGGGCATACCAAATGATTGCTGAAAAATGGCCTAATATTTTTACTGTCCCAAATAAAAAATTCCTACTTCCCATCCATGGCATTATCAAAAGCAGCATCTCTTCTAGAGATAAATTCAACATCGCCAAGGCTGTCGCTGAAATAATGCAGCCTGGAAATGCCAAAGCTGTTTTTGATGCCCCATATCCTGGCGCTTTACCCCTCTATGCTTTTGCCGCACAACAATCGCTTGATTGGCAAATCATTACAGAAATACTCTCTATCGGCTGTGATTTTTCCTACCTAGAGATCCTTGATATAATTTTACAATCAAAATCAAACTTTCATGTTTGGGTTGATAGCCAAAACCTTGCTGAGGCTGATTTACAAACTGCTGATCAACACGGTAGAACAATCCTACATCGAGCAGTTCTTGCAGGACATTCTGCGATGGTGATGATGCTTGCAAAGCTAAAAAAGCTAGACTTTTCTGCACAAGATAAAAGCGGCAATACGGCTTTACACCTAGCACTTATTGCTAAAATCTCTGCTTATGAGAGAGAGAGGATTGTGAAAATATTACTAGAAAACGGAACCGATGTTAATGTCGCGAACAACGATCAAAAACTTGCCATCGATTATGCTATGGAGCTACTCAACAAGAAGATACTGATAAAAGCCAGCGTTATTGCCCAATTAATAGAAAAAGGTTCTAAAAAAGCTGAAGAAGCTGTCGAAGCATTTAATAACCGCTATCCTTTAAAATGGTACCTATTCCCCACCAACAAGGAAAAAAGGTTAGAAGCCAGAATTAGCTTGCGGCAGGCTTTAAGTAGCGCAAAAGCTACAAACAATCCATTCTCTCTAGAGAGGCAGTGATACATAGCATGAAGAATGCTCTCTAAGAGCAAAGAGTCTGTTCTAGATGCAAAAATAATAAACGATTATGAAATCTTGCAAGAGACAAATCCATCGGTAGCGCCATTTTTTAAGATGCTAATTTGCCGCTATCTGTAATAAAACCTTTGTTTTTCGTCGATAGAGATTAATTTCGACCACCGCGTTATCCATCCGCCAAATCACTACAAGAAAATTTATGGCTTGAACAATGCCGCTGAAGAGACTACCGCAACTAAATATAATCTTATTGATGGCTGTCAAAAGAATCGATTGGCTACTGCAAAGGGATTTACCACAATTTATCTTTTCAACCTTAATTATATCGTGCGCCTTTTTTTAATGAAATAGATTGATTATCGTAACCACTAAACTGGAGGCACCATGATAAAAAAATTTATGGTTTTAATGTTACTAGCTATTTTGAGTATGCATGTAGAAGCAGTAAGCATCTATAGCAGCATGAATGCTAAACGACTAGTCAAAATGGGGCCTATTTCAGACGTCAGCGCAAAAATCGAATTTTGGCTTGCTGATACTTTCTTGCAAGGAGAAGATCGTCTTTTTATGATGGCAGCCTTGGCTTGGCACCCTCAAGTATTGCCTACTTATAATGATACTTTTTTTAAAGAGCTTGCTGCGGCTAATCCTGAAAATTATCCAAACGGCAGACCTCTTGTTCGTAAGAATTTTGCCTTAGCTCTTTTTACTAGAGCTCAAAAAAATCAAACTGGAGCAGATTTTATCAAAGATAAGCTCTCAAAGCTCAATCTTAGAGATCAGCTTGAGATCATGAATGAATTTTTTTGTATAATAGATGGTTTTCACATCGGTAATCTTTCCAATGAACCAGATCACCTCCTAACAAGAGATCATCGATATGAAAAATTGACTAAGGAAGAAATTATCGCCTGCATTGATTTGCTTCTTCTTTGCCCTCTTGAGAAGCTTGATTATAGTTCAATCATGTATTTAGCAAAAAATCACAAAGATCTTATTGAATCAATAGATGACACCCGTTTTCAAAAATTGATTGCTACATTTAGCTACCTAGTTAGCCATCGAAATCACGACCCATCTTTGCTGCAAGAGGTGCTTCAATCCTTACAAAGTATGGAGCAATCGCGTAAAGCTCTATAAACTCTGCCCCCCATATGAGCACAGTAATACCAAAGCCAAAATAGTTGCAGAAAATACTTTGACAAATTTGATAGCGAAATTTTTCTAGCTGGTCTACCTCAGAGCAAATCCCGAAAACCCTGAACCATGGTCATCACCGGCCGTCGTGGCCGCATCGGCCAGAGCGGCGTCAGGTGATCTGTTTGCATTATCACGCTTTCTTTTGCTATACGACTCCAAGATTTCAGCTGCTTTTCACGAATGATTGCTGCGAAAAATAAATAAGATGCTCTACATTGTACTTTTTGGTGAAGCTAGGAATTAATTTCTGCTTATGCTGTTCTAGACGTTGTTGGAGATTAGATGTTACTCCAATATAGAGAGATTAAATAGCGACATCTAATACCCGGGGTAATGCAAACAGATCACCTGACGCCGCTCTGGCCGATGCGGCCACGACGGCTGGTGATGACTCTGGCCTAAGGGTTTCCGTAATCACTCAGAGCTGACGTTGACAGTCCTCCCACCTGTGTTTCAACAAAAAGACAAAACTCTTGCAACACAAGTGTTACGGAATTAAAAGTTGTGATAGATCCCCTACGCTATCTGCTCCGAAAAACCTGAACTAAGTCATCACCAGCCGTCGTGGCCGTATCGGCTCGACTGGCGTCAGGTGATCTGTTTGCATTATCACGCGTTCTTTTGCTACACGACTCCAAGATTTCAGCTGCTTTTCACGAATAATTGCTGCGCTTATTGTCGGCGGGTAAGATGAAACCACAAGCTAAAGAGATTAAATAGCTACATCTAATACTCGGGGTAATACAAACAGATCACCTGACGCCAGTCGGGCCGATGCGGCCACGACGGCTGGTGATGACTATATCCAAGGGTTTCCGGGACTTTAAGTTTATAGGCCT
>CALBMD010000249.1 GCA_937896265.1 uncultured Pseudomonadota bacterium | reverse complement strand
CCGTGATGCTATTGACCCTTCTTTATTGTCATTAATATATTTATTTACTTCTTTAGTGAAAGCAGCGTGTAGAGAGTGGCCTGATTTATATGTCGAAATTTTACCAACAAGGCGGCCACCTAACAGCGCAAGATCGCCAATGAGGTCTAAAACCTTATGCCGAATAAATTCATCTTTGTAACGCAAGCCATCATTATTGAGAATACCTGTGTCATTAACTACAACAGCATTATCAAGCGATCCACCAAGTGCTAGGCCGACAGAACGCATAAGTTCCACTTCGTTGACGTGACAAAAGGTTCTTGCCTCACAGATCTCTAGAAAAGTTTTTTTACTAAAATGTAAGCTTAGTCTTTGGCGACCAATAGCCTGAGAGTTGTCAAAGTTAATCACCGATTCGATCTCTAAATGGCAATTTTTAGACCCTATAGGCCATGGCTCGTACCGCACGTGTTGATCGCCGTGCGTGACCTCTAGCGGTTGATCTAGGATAATAACAGGTCGCTTTAGACTTTGTAGCTGGATGCCTGCTTCAAGCAGTTTGTCGACAAAAGGCGCAGAGCTACCATCTAGGATAGGTATTTCATCAGCGCTCACTTGCACTAATGCGTTATCAATACCAAGGCCCGCAAAAGCAGCCATCAAGTGCTCGATAGTAGCAATTTTTTGCTTTCCACTGCCGATGGTGGTGCAGAGTTTGGTCTCTGATATGTTGTTTGTATCTGCTTTAATGGGCAGGCTATCTTTTTGATCGCTGCGGCTAAACATGATGCCGCTTCCTGGTCCAGCTGGTTGTACCTCTAGCTGTATCAACTTGCCGCTATGTAGCCCGACGCCAGCAAACTGGATTGTTTTAGCTAAAGTGCCTTGGTAATCGCTAATGTCTTTTTTGACCATTCAATATTTCCGTTTAAATTATCTCTCTTAGCAACCCATTAGCAATAAGCGTGCCAAAAACGAAGAAATAAAATCTTAATAAAAAAAGCAGGTTGCAATTAATTGGGTTTAATAGGTTGTTAGTAAGTAGCATTTTTGCGACATCAAGAGTGTGAGATTGATACGTAGCTTGAAAAATCCGGCCAAAAGTGCTCCAAATATTGCCTGACTCTTTTTAGTCCCCAGCGTTTAGGCTGTAGCATTGGTGGTCCGTATTTTACTGGTACCCCCAGCACCTCAGCTATAAACTCGCTCAAATCGCTTGGGTGCGAGGCCTGCTTTTGTAGTGTTGGGATTTGAGTAAGGATGTATGAAAAAAGTGCAAAGTGGTTGCTTGATCCTGGGTGTTGTAAGTCAAGCGGAGCTTTTGCCATCTTTTGTGCAAGAGTTTGCAGTTCGCTAAATGAATCGATGGTAAAGAGAGCTGGATGGCGTAATGTAAGTTCTGGGTTTAAGGCTTGAAAATCGCGAAACAAACGCCTGTTGGCGAAAAATTCTCGCCAAGCTTCTTCATTAGCAAATATATTCCAACCTTTTGTTGCAAGTGAAGATAGGGTTTTTTGCAGACCATCAAAGCGAGCGCTCCAGCTCAAGAGTTCATCAATAAAATAGAGTTTAATAATTGCGCCAAGAGGAGTGCTCGCTTTATTAAAAAAGACAGATGCGCTTGTTTTTGCT
>CALBMD010000248.1 GCA_937896265.1 uncultured Pseudomonadota bacterium | reverse complement strand
GGGTTTGGGGAGCGCGCAGCTCCCCAGAACACCATCTTATGCCAGGCTGCTCTACAAATAACTCTTAGGGGCATTACCTAAATCTGCGGATTAATGCTAGTTAAGCTAAGATAGCGGCAGCCAGCCCTGCCGCTAATTTTTGTGTCAACAGGCGCTCGTCTAAGGCAGGCGCTAATTCGACAATATCTGCAGTCATTAGCTTTTCTGTCTTTTTCACTTCTTCAATAATAAAATGAACGTGTTGCGGCAAAAGCCCAAGAGCCGAAGGGGCGCTGACGCCAGGAGCAAAGCCCATGGCAAAAGCATCAAGACAAATGCTCAAATAAATTTCATCCACACTACTTATAAACTCAGCAATTCTTGTAGCCAACTCTGCTAGCTGCAGTCTAAAAATTGCTTGAGCTTCAATATAAGAGACACCCCAATTACTAGCTGTAGTGAAAAGCGTTGCGGTATTTGATGCAGGTTGAATGCCAAGCACCATGTAGCGACAAAAAATTTCTTCCTTTTTTGCGTCTTCTAAAATCTGCAAAAAAGGTGTGCCTGAGGTTGGTTTATCAACTTTTCTTAAATCAAAATGAGCATCAACATTAATAATCCCAAGCTTTTTTCCTTCTTGCTTTAAATAGCCTTTCCACCCTAGATAGTGGCCAAAGGCGGTCTCATGCCCACCGCCAATAACTAAGAGTTTAGGCTTTTTATGCATCTTTTTTGCCGTTAGCTTGGCAATAAGTAGCCCTAAGGCTTGTTGGCTTTTTTCCAAGTCCCCATCTTTACAAAAAATATCGCCTAGATCACCCAAATCAGCAGAATTAGGGTAACTACTTAAACCACCAAGAGCTTTTCGCAACGCTTCTGGCCCCTGAAAAGCACCAAGTCGCCCTTTATTACGCCTTACTCCTTCATCGCTAGCAAAGCCCAAGATAAATCTATCAATTTCTCGAGGGATAGAAGAAGGATCCAAAAGACAGACAATCTGATGAAAACGCTCGCGAGCAGGACCGTCATTACGGCCCTGCCAAAGACTATCATTAGCTTTTAGATGATAATCTTGCCAGTTTATACTCATAAAAGAGATACCAACCTAGCTTGTAACTTTTTCACTAACTAATTTAGAAATAGCAGCACGTAACCGAATGACTTCACTCTTATCAAACACTCGGTAAGAATCTAAAACCTCAAGATTTGGCCCCACTAAAAAAAACTGCTCTGAGTGAAAAGCTGGGTCGTTGGGTACTGTTAAAAGAAAACCATCGCGCATCAAATCATGGATTTTTTGCCAGGGCCCAGTCAAAAATTTCCACTTTGCTCCATCTATTTCATGTTCTTTCATATATGCAAAAAGATGCTCAGGAGTGTCATTTTCTGGATCTACAGAAATAGTAATAAACTTAAGCGCCACCCAATAAGAGTATTCATCAAATATTTCACGCATTTTTTTAGTAAGAACTGGGCATGAACTGGGGCAGCTTGTGAAGACAAAATTAACCAACCAGTAACTATCTTTAATATTAGAAGCACTAAAATTTTTATTTTCTTGATCAATAAGCTCTAGATTCGAAAAATCACGAAGAGTTTTTTGACTATTGTTTGCTTTTTCTCTAGAAAAAAAAACAAAACCGCTTGCTAAAGCCAATATTAAGAAAAAATGAGGGAGAAATTTTTTCATGCAAGGTGCCTACTTTTATAAACTAAATAGCCAATAATAGAACCAATAAAGACTATAGGTGCAAAAGTTAACAGAGCAGTAGTAAGAAGAAAAGCAGATTGCGATCCATCTTGGCCAAATCCACA
>CALBMD010000247.1 GCA_937896265.1 uncultured Pseudomonadota bacterium | reverse complement strand
GTTGTGCTCTATTTCAAACTTTCAGGTACAAAAATCCTAAGGTTACAGTAACAGGATTAGAAATAAGGCAGTTTCACATCTTAAAAATGGAACTGGCAGTAAATCTTGCTCTAGAGAATCCTAATTCTTTTCCATTATCAATTAGCAATATCAGCTATCTTATTCGCTATAAAGGCCAGGATCTAGCCAATGGCTCAAAAGAGCTTGTTGAAATTATGGCAACCAGCGTGAGCAACGTGACGCTGCCTTTTAGCATTAAACTGGCCAATACAACACAATTAATACAAGCTTTGCTAAAACAAGGTAAAACTACAGTTGATTTGGAGATCTCAGGTCTTGTGGCTACCCCAATAGGACATTTCCCCCTTTCTCATAAAAAACCTCAAGAAATCAATACCTCTGCTATTTTGCAAAAAAACAACTAAACTCCTAGGCTTGCTCTCCGAGAGATAACGGGCCAGTCATAGGACTTGCTAGTTATCAAAAGGGAACAGCCATGAGACAGATTTCGATAGTATTTGCGTGTTTAGCACTCCTAGGCTCTATCCAACTTTTAGCGCTAGATGATGATCTAGAAAACCCTGGAAAATTGACTGTCCGAGGAACCATCACTGATTTGAAGCGGCCAGAGCAAAATATCGCATTTTTGCGTGATACAGAAACAAAACAGTCTTATGTTGTTAAAAATGGCATGGAATTAAACTACAGTGGCAAAAAATACAAGGTTGCTAAAATCGCATCTAAAGAAGTTATTCTTTTTGATGGAGAAAATTACATAGAGCTTTATGCTGAAAGCCCCCAAACTACTGATACTGATACTGATAGTGAAATAGATGCATCTGATGATGAAGCCGAATTGCAATTAGAAGAAATTGATAATGCTCTTTTAGATTTGAATTAGACAGAACCTTTACGAGGCATCTTCAAAACTTTTTCGATAACCCCTTTAAGCTTCTCCGCGTTGTAAGGCTTTACAATCCAAGCCATAATCCCAGCTTCCTTGCCAAGCGCCTTTAACTCAGCGGTTGACTCCGTTGTTAACATAAAAATAGGAACATCATGAAGACCTGAAATCTCTCGAACTTTCTTAGACATCGTAATGCCATCCATCTCAGGCATATTGAAATCACAGATGATCAAATCCAAATCTCGATTTGCTTGAGCCTTACCAAGCCCATCAAGGCCGTGCGAGCCCTCTAAAACCTCGTATCTCGACTCATAAAGGAGATTTTTGAGTTGGATACGCAGAGTGTCTGAATCATCAACAATCAATATTTTAGCCACGTTTTATCTACCCTAAAGTATGGATGCCTAGCTAAATCGTATCAAAAAAGAAAATTTCATTCCAGGATCTAAAAGCGTAACTTTCACATCATCGCCATCTAAGCGACTAACAACCTGCTGTACACTATCAAGGCCAATGCCTCTACCAGAGAGATCTGTTATTTTATCATGAGTTGAAAACCCTGCTTTAAATATCAAGCGTAGCACATTTTCTACGTTCATACGATCTAACTCCGCAAGTTCAATTAGATTTTTCTCTAAAGCTTTTGTTCGAATAACATCAAGGTCAATTCCGCGACCATCATCAGAAAACTCAAAGCTAACTTCGTTTTCACTCTTTTTGGCAACGATCTTTATCGTACCGTTTTCCACTTTACCCTTCAGCTTGCGTTCATCTACAGATTCAATCCCATGATCAATAGCATTGGCAATAAGATGAATAAATATTTCGCTAAGCTGAGATATAATTTTCTCGTCTAAAAAGATCTTCTCCCAGTCAAACTCGATATTCACCTTCTTACCAAGATAAGCAGCTGTACGCTTAGCTCTAGTATTCAGTCTTGGCTCGAGACTAGACAAGGGGCGATTTGTCAGATGCTTGATCTCAAAAGCTAATTTTGATAGTTCTTCTTTACCGTCACCTTTGAATAATAAAGGGTAGTTATTCTCGATTTCCTTAAGAATTTTTTTAAGCTTTGACGCTTTTTGCACGACACTATGATAAGAACTAATATCATCACCACCCAATGTCTGCATTTTCCTTAACTTAATAAGGTCCTTCCACTCTCTATTAATCAACTCAAATTTCTGTTCCATTAAAGTTGTAGGGAGCGTTTTCTTCTCAGCTAAGATCGGCAAAACCTCATCTTCAATATCGTGAGTTAGATTTCTAAAATAGCTAAACCCTGCTGTCCGGACGACACCTTTGATTCCATGTAAAATATTGCAATACCCACGAGCATCTCCTTCTCTTAACACAGCTTCCATGCGAATAAGTAGAGAATCTAAATCTTCAAATGAGGATGCAAGGGTCGCGTCATCACAGCGTTGTAAATCCATGATACGTTGGATCATTAAACTTTCTTTATTTCGCCTAGATTCTTGCTCACGTCTCGCCTTCACAATCTCAGTACGCTCATCTAAGATGATAAGCATTTGCGCAATAACACCTTCTGCCAAAATAGGATGATAGGTAATGCCAATCCAGCGCCCATCTCCATTTTTTTGTAGACAATAAATCTCGTTAGGAAAACGCTTTTTAGATACTTCAAACCACACAGGCTCTTTGCCAAACATTTCTTTCAGTTCGACAATCCCAAGCTGCTCCATTTTACTCATATATTTAAGCGATTCTTTGAAGACAAGATCAAAAAAGTTTGTGCCTGAGATCATTTTTCGATCGAATAGGTATTCCATATAAGCACTATATGGACCTTCAATAAAGCCTGTTTCATTGATAGTGATGATACCAAGAGGAATAACCGAAAAAATTTGACTTAACTGCTTTTCATATTGGCGAATTTGCGTAATATCTCTACCAAGAGCGCAAATCAATCTACTGCGACGATCAGAAATCCCAGAGAAGACACGCAGATTCCATAGGTAGTAACTCTTTTCAATTCCTTCACCATCAATAACAAGCTCAAAACTTTCCCCAGCTGAGATCTTTCCTTCTTGCTCAATTTCATTATTATTTATTACAATATCCATCTTACTTTTAAAGATGTTCCATGTTTCTATACGAAATAAGCGACGAATTGATTTATTAATCAATTCGTCCATGGCATCAACGGATAAGAGACTAGCTGCTGAGATATTGCCTTTTAGAATACGACCTTTGCTATCAATAACAAAATAGCAATCAGGCAAGCTATCAACCATTGTTTCAGTACTTGCCTTGGACTTTTCTAACTTAGTGAGAATCTTATGGCTTGCTCTTAGATTTTGCGCTACAAGCAACTGATTCTGTTTAAAAAATTCTTGTTCTAATTTTGTCATATCGTCTTCCTAGACAATCCCACTACAAAAAATCAATATCACCAACAGCTGTCGATTCAGTTTCCCTTACAACCTTATCTAGATCTTTAAACTCCTCGGGTTGAAAAATCTCTATCTCTGCTGAACAAATAATGGCGCCGAAGTCTGATTTAAATTGCCACCAGTCGTTAATAGCTCGATCAACAATTTGATCGGAGAACAAAACCTCATCAAAACCGCGTGTAATTAACGGTAAACTAAGACCAATAGAGATATTATGCTTAGCTAAGGAGGCCTTGATTTCCCCTGAAGCTAGATTTAAGAATTCCCGCATGAAATCCATGATCATATTGGCGCTTATCTTGCTTTGGAATTCGAAGTTTTTGTGCAAAATATTATGAACAGCTTTATTGAAATAATGAGCTTTTAGAGTGATCTGAAGTGAAGGGCCTACAAGAAGAATCAATGACATCCATTGACCATAGATAAAATCGTCTTCCTTTTCAAGGTTTTCAATAACTACCTGCGACTTAGGAACTGATGAAGCCAAACGTCGATGACAAGCATCACGAATAATAAGCGTGAGTTCTTTGGCGAACGAAAAATCAAAGCCAGAGCTTACTCTCACGACAACTCCCTTTATGGATATATTAGACTAGCATCCAATATACTTGCCATCGGCAGCTGAAACAAAATATCAAAATTACCTATTTTCCTAGGAAAATAATGCCAAGAAGTGAGATTTCTTGAAAGTTACCAATAAATTCAAAGGATTCGAAGTTCGGTTGGGTGCAAGACGCAAGGAGGAGCGAAACCGCAGTGTACATATTGGTACATGAGGATTTCGCGACGACAAAGCAACGCTGCACACAACTAGAAATTCGGATCCGGGATAATGGCTAGATTTGACGCGAGAGAAGAACACGGCAGAGATCTATCATATTTCCTGCTTTTTCGCCGAAAGCGGAAAGATCGGCTATAAGGGCTTGTGTTTTTTGATCAGCTAATTTCTGCACTTCTTGGCGCGATAAAACTTGTAGACTTGTAGGTTTTTTTTGCATAGCATCCTTACCTTTTGTCTTACCCGTTCCTTCTTGGTCATCAAGCAAATCATCAATAAGTTGAAAAGCTATGCCCAAATTTTCACCAATGCGATGAAAAACTTTGGCTGTTTCTTCAGTTGCTTGACCGCTTAAGGCACCTAGAGCACAAGCAGCGCCAGTTAACTGCGCTGTCTTGCCAAGATGAATTTGGGTGACATGATCTAAAAGCAAACCTTCTCGATTAGTCCAAAAAACATCCAAACTTTGCCCTAGCACCATACCACGCCCACCAGCAGCGAGTGCAAGCTCAGCAACCATCAGCATGCGTTGTTCAGCAGCAACAGGGCTTTCCGCAAGCACAGAAAAAGCATCTGTCAGCAAAGCATCCCCAACCAAAAGAGCAAAAGGCTCGTCAAACTTTTTATGAACAGTTGGACGCCCCCGCCTTAGATCATCGTTATCTAAACAAGGTAAATCATCATGCACTAAGCTATAGGTATGAATCATCTCTAAAGCATAGCAAGCTGGCAGGACGTCTTTATTGCTACCCCCTAAAATTTCACATGACATAAGGGCTAAAATTGGCCGTAGGCGCTTGCCACTACCTACAAGAGCATAGCGACAAGCTTGATGCAATACGCTGTCTTTATTATAAAAAGTTGGAATAAAGCTCTGCCAGGCAGTTTCAAACTGCTCACGATAAACATCAAGCATCTAGCCACCTCCAGCTAACGTTTTATTCCTTTATAACGAACTACTTTGCCACCAGGGCCATCACCTGCGGAGTTTGCCGCAATATGTTCTTCATATTCTGAGTAAGTACCTTCCCACCACTCAACTTTCCCATCATCTTCAAAAACCATCATGTGAGTACAAACACGATCTAAAAACCAGCGATCATGGCTAATAACCATGACACAGCCAGCAAAATTCAAGATACCATCTTCAAGAGCTCTAAGGGTGTTTACATCCAAATCGTTAGATGGTTCATCCAAAAGAATGACGTTAGCACCTGCTTTTAGCAAGAGAGCCATCTGAACACGGTTTCTTTCACCTCCAGACAAAACACCAACTTTTTTCTGTTGCTCTTGGCCAGAAAAGTTAAATGTAGCAACATAAGCGCGAGCATTAACTTCTCTCTTACCAACAGTAACTGTATCGCGACCACCAGAGATTACCTCATAGATTGTTTTCTCTGGGTCAAGACTAGCTCGTGATTGCTCCATAAATCCTAGCTTAACCGACGATCCAAGTCTGATTTCGCCTTTATCTGGCTTTTCATTCCCTACAAGCATCTGGAAAAGCGTTGTCTTACCGGCGCCATTTGGACCAACAATACCAACAATAGCCCCTTTAGGCAGATTAAAGCTCAAGTCTTGATAAAGCGTCTTAGCACCAAAAGCTTTTGAAATACCAGTTGCCTCGATAACTAAGTCGCCTAAATGTGGTCCTGGTGGGATATAGATCTTGAGGTCTTTGGCTACTTGTTCTTGCTCTTGATTCAATAAATTCTCATAAGATTTAATCCTAGCCTTATTTTTTGCCTGCCGCGCCTTGGGTGCCATACGAACCCACTCAAGCTCGCGCTCTAACTGCCGCGCACGGCGGTCATCAGCTTTAGCTTCGATAGCTAGACGTTTCTGCTTTTGCTCAAGCCAAGAAGAATAATTGCCTTTAAAAGGAATGCCATGCCCTCTGTCTAGCTCTAAAATCCAGCCAGCCACATTATCCAAAAAATAACGATCATGGGTCACAGCAATAACAGTACCTTTATAAGCTTTCAAATGCTTTTCAAGCCAAGCAACAGAAAGAGCATCTAAATGGTTTGTTGGCTCATCAAGCAGCAGCACATCAGGCTCTTGAATTAGCAGACGACAAAGAGCGACACGACGCCTTTCACCACCGGATAAATCAGAAACTAAACGGTCTTTGGGTGGGCAACAAAGTGCTTCCATCGCAAAGTTAAGTCGATCATCAAGATTCCAAGCATCAAGCTTATCCAAGCGATCTTGTACCTTAGCTTGCTCAGCAATAAGCTTTTCCATTTGGTCGCCATCTAGATCTTCGCCAAATCGTGCATTAATCTGATCAAATTTAGCGAGAAGATCAGTGATTTCCTTTACCCCTTGAGCAACTTCATCTCGTACAGTAAGCTTAGGGTCAAGCTCTGGCTCTTGCATTAAAAGACCAAAGCTAATACCTTCTGATCGATGAACCTCACCACGATATCCTTTCTCTACACCAGCCATAATGCGCAATAAGGTACTTTTTCCAGAGCCGTTTAATCCTAGGACACCTATTTTTGCCCCGAGATAAAACGACAGAGAAATATCTTTGAGAACTTCGCTAGTACCATGAGTCTTACCGACCCCGACCATCGAAAATATAATTTTTTTATCATCGACCGTTGACATAGAATGTCCCTTTATTTTTTCACTATAATGTTGCCGAACGTAGCAAATTTTGAGTAATGGCGCAAGTTATTCAGGAAATAATCAAAAAGCCGCTGGAGGTTTTAGGAGGAAACTTTACAGATGACAGAGCTAAGGAAATACTTCCGAGGCTGCTCTAACAAAATCCTGATCAATCTTCTTCTGATACTTAGATCTTAGGGCATCAATAGCTTGACTATGGTTTACTTTGTCTTGGTATGGGCGGCTTGATACTAATCCATCATAGATATCAGCGATCATGACAACTACCACTTCAGGGAGGATTTCATAGCGCTGCATACCCTGAGGATACCCTGACCCATCTAAGCGCTCGTGATGCTGTTGCACAATTTGGGCAGTAATAAAATCAACATGGAATTGCTCAAGCTCCAAAGCACCATAGATTGGATGCTTAATCATCCTCTTTGTCTCATCAAGATCAAGTTTAGCCGGACGAAAAAGCATTTCTTTTCCAAACTGGACCTGCCCCACATCATGCAAAAGAGCTCCAAGACCAATCTGAAGCAAGTGAGCTGGGTCGCGCAGAGTTAATTTGATTGCTAGAGTCAAAGCAAAGGCTGCTACTTTAAAACCATGTTCATTAAAGTAGCTTGAACCAACTGAAAGATCTTTCATGTGTACAAGCACCGGTTCGTCTTCAAGAAGCATTTGCAAAAGATCATTTACTATTTGTTTAGCGTGGATGATAAAACTAGGTCCTAAGCTGCATGTAAAAAGCAGCTCTGTTAGTCCAGCTGACTTTTGCATAAGAAACCTAAGACGCTCTTCAACTGAGAGTCCAGGGTCTAGTTTGGCGCCAAGCTCTAATGTCCCAAGCGCTCGATACGTTTCAACTCTCTTTTGCTCAGTCGTGCTATAATGAAAAAAATGGATCCCATATTTTTTTAATCGGCTTATTTCATTAGAGCGCCAGAAATAGCCTGAACTAGCGTACAGGAACCAAGTGTCATTGATTTTTGTAAATAAATCAAAATCTGTGACTGAATTCGCGGCGAGTTCGGAAATACTGAATTTCGCTAATAATTTTTCCTCAACTGGGAATGTATACTTGTGAATTCTACTGCGACTTACCTTTTCATTTTTTCCTGTTTGTTCCAAGTAAGCACCTCGCTATTTGCTCAAGATTACTCTGTCGGCTTAGGCTATGGCATCGTCGAACAAGGTGACGACCGCATTAGCCCAACCGTCAACCTTAATGTTGGTGTTGATGACTGGCAGTTAGGTTACTATTTTTACGGAAGAACCTTTGGTCCAGTATATCAAAAAACCCACACCCTGGCGTTTTCAAGACGTTTTCCAGTGAAACTTTTTTCTTCCGAGAAGCTAGGAGCCAAGATTGGGCTTGGCTATCTTCTCCAAACCACGGTTGTGGCCTACACAAAAGATAAGGATGCTTCTTTCAACAACTCTGAAAACAGCAGTAACTTTGGCGCTCTTCTTGGGGTCAATTACATCATCTGGACTAATGCGCCTTTTATCATTGAACTAAACTGGGAATCTTTGATTATGCCCGCAGGCGAAAGTGGCATCCTTTTAGCAACGGGGAGAAAAGAATACCTATTATTGGGGGCTAGAGCCAATATCTAGTTATTCCTCACTTTAATTCGAGGACCTAATTGATCTTACTGCGTAGTATTTTGATTTTAGTTTGCACGATAAAATCCTTAGCTTTACTAGCTGATGTTGCTATTCATATAGGACCTGTCGCTGGCGGTGGCGGTGGCCCAAATCCAGCCTCTATACCACCAATTAATCCCTTAGATTACGAAGTCGTGTGGTTAACAGCGGCAAAATCAGAATTTACCTTTGGTGTTATCCCTGGCCTCTTCTATGGCAAACGACTAACCTTTACAAATGGCACTTATTTCTCCTCTGGCTTAGGCGCTGTCATAGACTTCAATGGTGTCGGCCCGGGCGCTTATGCAGCAATGGGTTATGAGACCTGTGGCTTACTTTGTTTTAATATCGAATATAAAAAAGCTTTTGGAATAAGTAGTTCCGGACTTATACAACCCTATGCTATCCGCGCTGGTATCGTCCTTTTTAAACAGTGAGGCCTTTATGCTCGGCAAAGTGATTCTGCTTGCAGTATGCTTTCTCTACACAACTGGGTTTGCACTCATTAGTTCGAATAAAGCTACGCTTGATGCAACGCCAGATAACCCAATAGTAACTTTTCATTGGGATGGCAGCTACCCAAGCATTAAAAACAAAGATCTTTTTGAAGGAACCCAGCTAACTGGCACAAATGATCATGATGTAATGAAAGAGATTTTGCTTTTTTCTTTTAATAAATGGAATGAAATCCCGGGAGCTTTTGTCCAGCTTACTCTCATTGAAGATTCTGAGGTTAATATTGACTCAGAAGATGACAGGCATACAATTCAAGCAAAAACAAACCAAAGCTTAAGCAGTGTTGCCTCAGCATCACCACAAACTGATGACGATGGCATCATTCATGACTGCGATATCCGCTTATCGAGAAGTAGTGTGAAAGCTAAAGATCTTGCTTTTACTTTGATCCACGAATTGGGCCACTGCCTAGGACTTGGCCACAACCACTCGAACTACGATGCTATTATGGGCTATTCGCGGACTTCTAAAAACCTCAAGTTAGGCGAGGACGATATTGCTGGCGCTATCTATCTCTATCCAGACCCTGAGTATGCTAGCAAGCCTAAAGAGCTAGCTCAATGCGGGGCATTAGCTGCGATTCATTCTAACCAGCCTAGCAAAAGCAATATTTGGCTTTTGCTCTCATTGCCTCTAATTTTTGCTTTAGTGGGAAATCGAAGAAGATTTTTGACTGGTGCTCGAGGCCAGACTTGAACTGGCACGAGGTTGCCCTCGCAAGATTTTAAGTCTTGTGTGTCTACCTATTCCACCACTCGAGCGTGATAGCTCGGTAATCTAACTAGCTTAAAGCCACCTGTCAAGACCAGAGATCAATTACTTTTTCAAAATAAAGTGCTCCTCCTTAAAAACGAGGTCAAAGACCTCTCCATTGTGACGACGCATCCAGCATGGGCGCTTGCTAAAATTGCTAGCAAAAGGTAATTTCAACCAAAAGCCGCCTCGCAGATCTCTATAGCCGGGAATTCAAGTGAATAACAATATTTTGGTCAACCACCTTAAAGCACTAGTTATCGACGCTGTTTGTCATGCCAATTCAGGCCATACAGGAGGAGCGATGTCCAGCATGGACTTTGCTACCATCCTTTTTAAAGATCACCTGCGTTTTGACCCTAAGGACCCAAACTGGCTGGGGCGAGATCGCTTTGTTTTAAGCGCTGGCCATGAATCCATGCTCCTTTATGCTTTCCTTTACGCTATTGGTTGGCTAGAACTTGCTGACTTACAGAAATTCCGCCGCCTCCATTCACGCACCCCGGGTCACCCTGAGTATGGGATTACGCCTGGTGTCGAATGCACTACAGGTCCTTTAGGCCAAGGTTGCGGTATGTCTGTAGGGATGGCTATGGCACAAAAACATCTAGCCGCTACTTTGGGCTCTGAACTTTATGACTATCATATCTGGACCCTAATGGGAGATGGCTGCTACCAAGAAGATATCACTTATGCTGCCGCTTCTTTAGCTGGTCACCTTAAGCTAAATAACCTCATTTGGTACTATGACCGTAACGCTCGTCAGATTTCTGGCGAGATTGAACGCACCATTTCTGATGATGTTGGTTTAGTCTATCGCGGCTTAGGATGGAAAGTTATTGAAATAGATGGCCATGATCACACACAGATCGAGAAGGCCATCACTCAAGCGAAAACCAATACCAAAAGCCCAACTTTAATCGTGGGTCTAACAACGATGGCTAAGGGGTCTCACTCTATGGAAGGGAACCACGATAGCCATGGTGTACCCTTTTCAAAAGATGAACAAGCGCGTACAAAAGCCCTTTTAGATGTTCCTGCAGGCGAGAGCTTCTATTGGCCAGATAGCACAAGCACCTTTTTTCAGCAAAACTTCGTTAAAAAAAGCGCTCAAGTTAAAAATTGGTATGAAACAAAAACTAGATTGAGCGAAAAAGACCCGACCTTCAAAACTAAATTCAAAGCTCACTATGATGAAGCAATCGATCTAACACATCTCTCAAAGCAAAATTGGGATAAGGATTTAGCAACCCGCCAAGCGTTTGGCCTTGTGCTTAAGTCTTGGGCGCAAGAAGTGCCTCGCATCTTTGGAGGCAGCGCTGACCTTGAGCCTTCAAACATGACGCAAGATTTTGCCGATCTCGTCAAAGACTTTCAAGCAAACTACCCTTTAGGCCGCAATGTC